>JAFEGC010000340.1 GCA_018240265.1 Pseudomonadota bacterium
CTGGTGCCCACCATGTTCGCGCTGCATTACGCCGACCTGTTCTACAGTGCGACCGCAACCAGCCGGCCATTGGAGTTTCCGCGCACCACCATGCCGGTGTTCTGGGATTTCGCCTACTTCTCCTTCACCATATCCGCCGCCGCCCAGACTTCCGATGTCATCACACTGCACAGCACCATACGCAGGACCGTGCTGGTGCACACCGTCATCGCCTTCTTCTTCAATGCCTCGATACTGGGCTTTGCGGTCAACGTGACCGCCGGTCTGTTCGCGGCGAACTGACCCAAGCGGATCACACTCGTACCCATCCGCCGTCGCCGGCACGCCATCAACCGAGGAAAAATCGCTCATGGACTTCGAAGAATTTCGCCGCCACGCGCACCGGCAAGTGGATTGGATGGCCGACTACCTGGCCTCGATCGAATCGCGGCCGGTGCGCTCGCAGGTCGCGCCGGGCAGCATCCTGGCGCAAATCACGCCCGCCTGTCCCGCGGCCGGGTGCCGGCCTGCGTGGTGGCCTGCTACGGCACCACCGTCATCCGCTTCGTCATCGGCCAGACCTACACGCAGTGGCATCATGTGGAAGCGGGCTGGCGTGCCGTGGAGGCGGCAACTACCTGCTGAACGCCTGGTTGTCCCCTATCCCACGAACGCCCGTTCGATCAGGTAATCGCCCGGCTCGCCGATGCGCGGCGAACATTCGAAGCCGCGCCGATCCAGCAAGGTGCTGATGTCCTTCAGCATCGCGGCGCTGCCGCAGATCATGGCGCGATCCATGTTCGGGTTCAGCGCCGGCAGTCCAAGATCGCGGGTGAGCTGGTCCGATACGATGAGCGTGGACAACCGGCCGACGTGCTCGAACGGCTCACGGGTCACGCTGGCGTAGTCGAGCAGCTGCGCGCGCACTCGGTCACCGATCAGTTCATCGTCGCGCAGCTGTTTGACCAAGTGATCGCCATACGCCAAGTCCGCCTTGAAGCGGGCGCCGCGCGCCAAGATCACGGTCTCGAAGCGGTCGTAAGTCTCGATGTCGCGCAGCAAGCTGGCAAAAGGTGCAATGCCGGTGCCGGTGGCGAACATATACAGGCGCTTGCCGGAGCGCAGGTCTCGCAGCACCAGCGTGCCGGTGGGTTTGGCGCTGATCCACAGCCGATCGCCGACATTGAGGTGCTGCAGGCGCGAGGTCAGCGGACCGTTCGGCACCTTGATGCTGTAGAACTCCAGCTCATCCTGATAGTTCGCGCTCGCAATGCTGTAGGCGCGAGCCACGCGGCACCCCTCGACATCCAGTCCAAGCATGACGAACTGGCCGTTCTCGAAGCGCAGCGAACGATCGCGCGTGGTGCGAAAACTGAACAACTTGTCGCTCCAATGCGAGACCTGCGTTACCTCGGCACTCATGAAATTTGCCATCTACCCACCCGACAGGAATTGCACCGCTGAAAATGAACGCATTGAAACAGGCGTTGCCGCCACGCGCACATAACATTTGCGCATGTGTTCAGAACCACGCGGCAGGAAATGACCCCGCGTCGAACCGCAGCCGAGCCGGTGTCACGAAAGCGGGAATACCGTGTTCACCTGGCCCGTTCCGGAGCTTTCGAAGTATGGCGTGACGATTTCCACGTGGCCCCGATAGGAGTCCCAGCCCAGCGCGCCCAACAGCATGGCGGTGTCGTGCATCCAACCCTCGCCGTGGCAGGTCTGCGAGTAGGTGGGCAGCATCGCGCAGAATTCCTTGAAGCGACCCGTCTGCCACAGTTCCAGCACCCGCAGATCCACCTGCTTGTAGAACTCGTCGCTGATGGTCAGCGTGCCCTTGTCCACCACGGCGTTGTCATGAATACGGTGTGACAACGAGCCGCTGGCCACCAGCGCCACCTTGCTGTCGGAGGCGCGTATCGCCTCGGCGAACGCCTCACCCACCACGCGGCTCTCGTTCATGGTGCTGAAAGCGCACCAACCCGCGACCGAGACGATGCGGGTCGATGCGGGCATGCGCATGTAGCGCAGCGGTACTAGAGTGCCGTATTCGACGTCGAGCGAGCGCAGATGGTGCGAGCGCGTGCGCACGCCGCGGTCCGTGGCGGCCTTGGCCAGCCGGTCAGCCAGCGCCGGATTGCCCGCATACTCGTACGGCAGGTCGTGAATGAAGTGCGGAAATTCATTGCTGGTGAACACTCCCTTGAACGACTCGCAGCCGTTGATGTGATAGCCGGCGTTCACCAGCCAGTGGGTGTCGAGAATGACCACCGTGTCCGCGCCCGAACGGCGGATGCGCTCACCGATCTGTTCCAGCCCCGCGATCGCCCCGGCCCGACAGCCCTTCAACGGGCCGTCCATCTCCGAGATGAACATCGACGGAACATGCGTAACCTTGGCCGCAAATACCAGCTCGCCCATGACCACCCCCTCCGGCCGGAAATCCGGCACATTCAGAATGACCTGACCCGTTTGACCCACCGCGCCCCGAGCGCCACCACCCCCTGCCCTACGGCAGTTCACTAACATATTAGTGATTTGGCCCGAGGGGTCACCTGTGGCTTGTACTTAGGTCGTGCGTTCTGCTGTCAAGGCTTCATGATATCCACCCGTCGCAGCGGGAATTGATCCGAATCAATGCATGTCCGCGGCGGCGGCCGTTACATACCCATTCTAGCTTCGGGAGTCGAACATGGCCGCCAACATCAGGCAATCTTCCTATTCAGACCAAGATATCCGCGGCAATCGCGACGCGGGTGTGTTCGGCAGCGCCTATGCACGGCTGCCGACGCCGCCGATGCTGATGATCGATCGCATCCTGCACGTGGCCGATAATGACGGGGCGTTTGGCAGGGGCTCGTTGACGGCCGAGCTCGACATCCATCCCGATCTATGGTTTTTCAGCTGTCATTTCCCCGGCGATCCGGTCATGCCGGGATGCCTTGGGCTGGATGCATTATGGCAGTTGCTCGGGTTCTACCTCGCGTGGCGCGAATACCCGGGTTATGGCCGCGCGTTGGGCGTGGATGAAGTGAAGTTTTTCGGGCAGGTGCTGCCCTCGGCGCACCGAGTCACCTACCATCTGGACATCAAGCGCGTGATCGCGCGCAAGCTCGTGATGGGCATCGGCGATGGTTCGCTGGCCGTGGATGGCGAGCCGATCTATACGGCTCGCAATCTGCGCGTCG
>JAFEGC010000341.1 GCA_018240265.1 Pseudomonadota bacterium
GGCTGCTCCATCGCCTATCACTTGTCGAAGCTGGGCTGGCGCGACGTGGTGCTGCTGGAGCGCAAGCAGCTCACTTCGGGTACGACCTGGCACGCGGCGGGACTGCTGACCACGCTGCGCGATACCGAGACCCAGACGCGGCTGGCCAAGTACACGCTGGAGTTGTACCGGAAACTTGCGAAAGAAACCGGCCAGGCTACTGGTCTCATCGACTGCGGTTCGATCCAGCTGGCCATGACGCCGGCCAAGGCCGAGGAAATGCGGCGCGGTTTCAACATTGCGCGAAGCTTCGGCGTAGAGGCGCACGAAGTGTCGCCGGCCGAGGTGCAGAAAATGTGGCCGCTGGCCGATGTCGGCGATCTGACGGCGGCATTCCATTTTCCCAACGATGCGCGCGCCAATCCCACCGATGTCACGCAGGCGCTCGCCAAGGGCGCGCGCAACGGCGGAGTCCGGATTTTCGAGAACACGCCGGTGCTCGACATCCTGACCAAGAACGGCCGCGCCGTCGGCGTGCGCACGGCCGAAGGTGAGCTGCACGCGGAGTACGTGGTCGCCTGCTGCGGCATGTGGAGCCGCGCCGTGGGGCGCATGGCCGGCGTCAATATTCCGCTGCAACCCGCGGAGCACTACTACCTCATCTCCGAGCCCATCGCCGAAGTGCACCCGAAGCTGCCCATCCTGCGCGATCCGGGACGCTCGGCCTACATTCGCGAGGAAGCGGGCAAGCTCATGGTCGGACTGTTCGAGGACGTGGCGGCGCCGTGGGCCCGAGACGGCATTCCCGAAGACTTCGCCTTCGGCGACATTCCGCCGGACTGGGACCGGATGTATCCGTACATGGAGCGCGCCATGCAGCGCGTGCCCCGCCTGCTTGAAACGGGCATCAAGCTGCTGTTCTGCGGACCGGAGTCGTTTACGCCCGATCACAACTACCTGATGGGCGAGGCGCCCAATCTGCGGAATTTCTTTGTCGCGGCCGGCTTCAACTCGCTCGGCATCCTGTCCGGCGGCGGCGTCGGACACGTGATGTCCGAATGGATCGTCAACGGCCGCCCGCCCATGGACGTGTGGTCGGTGAACCTGCGGCGCATGCATCGCTGGCAGGACAACGACGCCTACCTGTGGGACCGCACGCGCGAGTCGCTGGGTATCGGCTACCAGGATCACTGGCCTTTCCGGCAGTGGACCACCGCGCGCGGCGTGAAGAAAAGCATCCTGCACGACCGGTTGGCGACAGCCGGCGCCTGCTTCGGCGAATCCGCCGGTTGGGAACGTCCCAACTGGTACGCCAATCCCGGCCAGCAACCCGCGTACGAATATGCCTGGGGGCGCCAGAACTGGTTCGCCAACAATGCCGCGGAACACAGGGCGGTGCGCGAGCAGGTGGGCCTGTTCGAGCAGTCCTCGTTCGCCAAGCTCCTGGTGCAGGGGCGCGACGCGATGTCCGTGCTCAACCGCATCAGCACCGCGAACGTCGATGTCGCCGCGGGCCGTTGCGTTTACACGCAGTTTCTGAACGCGCGCGGCGGCATCGAGGCGGATCTCACCGTGACGCGCTTGGCACAGGACAAGTACCTGGTGGTGACCGCCGCGTTCACGCAGACGCACGTGGAATCGTGGATCCGGGATCACATCCCCGAGAACGCATTCTGCCTGGCCACCGACCTGACCGACGCCTACGCCATGTTGAACATCCAAGGGCCGCAATCACGCGCGCTGCTGCAGTCACTGTCGCAGGACGACTTCTCGCACGCGGCCTTTGCCTTCGCCACCGCGCGCGAGGTGCGGCTCGGCTACCAGACCGTGCTGGCGCTGCGCCTGACCTACATGGGCGAGCTGGGCTGGGAACTGTACATTCCCACCTCGTTCGCGCTGCCGGTGTACGACGCGCTCATCGCAGCGGGGAAGGAATTCGGGCTGCGGCATTGCGGCTATCACACGCTCAATTCCCTGCGTATGGAAAAGGCCTACCGCGACTGGTCGCATGACATCGGCCCGGACGATTCGCCGCTGGAGGCGGGGTTGGCCTTCACCTGCGCCTGGGACAAACCAGGCGGGTTCGTGGGACGCGATGCGCTGCTGGCGCAGAAGGCGGCGGGCCTGCCCAAGCGGCGCCTGGCGCAGTTCCTGCTGGACGATCCGCAGGCCATGCTGTATCACAATGAGCCGATCTACCGCGACGGCGAGCGCAATGGTTATGTCACCTCCGGCATGTTCGGTCACACCCTGGGCGCCGCCACCGCGCTCGGCTACGTGTCGAACGAGGCCGGCGTGAGCGATGACTACATCACCTCAGGCCGGTACGAAATTCACGTGGCCGACCGGCGCATCACGGCGAAGGTGTCGATCCAGCCGATGTATGATCCGAAGAGCGCGCGGGTAAAGAAATGACCCTGACCAATGCAGCAGCTTCCCGTCTCGATACGGCATGGCGGGAGTTTCAGAAGGCAGCGCCTGTCAAGCTGCAGACCATCCGGTCAGAACGGCATTATCGGGAAATGATCGCTGCGCTTTCTGATGCAGCAGCATGCCTTGCGGCGGCGTTTATTTGACCCGCACGACGATATCATAGGGCTGCCATGAACCCAGAGATACCCCAAAAGCCGCGATGCGCGGATGCGATCGTTCAATCGCTGGTCGATTACGGAGTCGACACGGTGTTCGGTCTGCCCGGCGCCCAGACCTATGGCCTGTTCGATGCGCTGCACGCCAGGCGTGACGCAATCAAGCTTTACTGCAGTCGCCATGAGCAGGGCGCGGCGTACATGGCCTTCGGCTACGCGAAGTCCAGCGGCCGGACGGGCGTGTTCACGGTCGTGCCCGGGCCTGGCTTGCTGAATGCATCGGCGGCGCTGGTATCGGCGCACAGCGCGCCGGTGTTGTGCCTGGCGGGCCAGGTGCCCAGCACCTTCGCGGGGCTTGGGCATGGCATGCTGCACGAGATTTCCAGCCAGATGGACATCCTGCGCTCGATGACGAAGTGGTCACAGCGCATCGAGTATGCAGCCGAAACCCAGAGCGTCATGCACGAGGCGTTCGCGCGACTGAGAACCGGTCGACCGCAACCCGTCGCAGTCGAAGTGCCTGCGGATGTGCTCGACATGCAGGCGCGGGTGGTCGAATCTCGATCGACTCCCGATGTGTGGCGGGTTGA
>JAFEGC010000342.1 GCA_018240265.1 Pseudomonadota bacterium
GACTGCCGTGACTGGCGGCATCTACGCGATCACGGTGAAGGTCACCGACTCCTCGAATCCAGCACTCAGCGCCGCCGTGCCGGTCAGCTTCAAGGTTGGTGCCGTCATGGTCAGCCCGGGTCAAACGCCACTCGCGGGGGTGCATGGAACGCCCAATGAATTCACATTCAACGCCACGAACGGCAATCTGCCCCTCAGCTGGGCAGTGACGGCCGGCAGCGTACCGCCCGACCTCACGCTCCGTACCGTCGGGGCGCTCAGCGGCATGCCGACAAGTGCCAGCTCAGCGTCATTTGCGTTCACCGTTACCGTCACCGACAGTAGTGCGTCGAGTCCGACATCGGACTCGGCGGATTACGCGATTACCATTAGCGAACCCCCGCGACCGCCAACCGCGCCGCTGGGAGGCTTGGCTGTCGGCCTGGATGGAGTCCTCAGCGGTTCCCCGACAAGCGCCGGCGTTTCCCCATCACGGTGACGGTCAAAGGCGCATTGAGTCAAAATTCACCTGCAACCTCTTCCATGGTTCGCATTGCCCTGGCCCGTCCTGAAGCGGCGTTCACGCTGACGGCAAACATGAACGTTCCGCGCGACGGTCATACCGCGACGCGGCTACTGGATGGCACGGTGCTTATTGCGGGTGGGAGCACACACTCGTATGTTTGTCGTGGCGGCGGCTATTCCCCATGGTGTAGAGGGAAATCGGCAGTGCTTTCGGCGGCAGAATTGTTGGAGTAGCGCATCGCATTCGCTGTTGGCCCTGCCCGGCATCAGGTCACACCGCTTTGGAGATCAGCTCGGGGTCACGCGCCAGGCGCGGTGCAACCACCGGTATCGACAGCATCGTGCTGACTATGGCCATCAGCAGCAAGGCGGTGAAGGTGTCATTGGTGATGAGCTGCTTATCGAGCAGCACGTTGACAAAAATGATCATGATCAACGCCTTGGTCTGCAGCAGCCAACCGATGACCGCGCTTTCGTTGCGCGACCAGCCAAGAATTTTGCCGGTGATGCGGATGCCCAGCAGCTTGCCACCGATGGATGCCGCCAGCAGTGCGGCTGCCGCGATAAACACCGCAGTACCGCCGATCCCCCAGTTGGTGCGCAGACCGGTGGAGAGGAAGAACACCGGCATGAACGCGAGCAGGACGCAGCGACGGAACTGATCCATGCTGTCCTGATCGAACCACTCCGCGTCCATCACGGCGCCGGCGAGGAAGGCACCGACCATGTAGTGCAGTCCCGACCAGTCCGCCCCCCACGCGCAGGCGACCAGCCACACCAGCGCCACATACCAGCGATCGTGTTCGGCCAGTCGGCGCATCAACTGGCGATAGGCAATGGCAAGGAGCGCGAATGTAATCAGGAATCCGAACTGCTTGCCGACACGCGCCCAATCCATCAGCACGACTGCCAATACACCCCAGATCGCCACATCGTCCAGGCTCGAATAACGCAACAAACGCTGGCCGAGCGGTTCGCGCAGGATCGCCAATTTCTCCATCAGGAGAATCAGAATCGGCAATGCTGTCACCGCGCAGGCCATGCCGATCCCGAGGACGAACTGCCAGGATTGCGCGTTCGTTCCAATCCACCCGGGTAGCATCAGCATGCCCAGTGCGACGGCGGCCCCCATGACGAGCGGTGTACCGAGGGCGAACCCGGCGGTCGTCAGCGACTCACGACGATGCTGCCAGACGCGTTTCAGATCAAGCTCGATCCCTGCCACGCAAACGAACAGCATCACCGCCCACCAGGCAACGCCGTTGAGCGGCGCGATTACCGCCGGGCTGAATACATGGTTGTAGTAGTCCGGGAAAATCCTGCCGAGAATTCCCGGGCCAAGCAGGATGCCGGCGATGATCTGCACCACCACCAGCGGGGCGTAATAGTCGGTGCGCCCGATCCGCCAGATCAGGTAGGGTACCGTCAGGATGATCCCCATCGCGACCAGGAAGATTTCGGTGGTGTTGGTTGGCGCGTGCACGGATTCTCCTCAGGTCTGAACCGCGCATCATAACTGAGGTTTGCCGAGCCGATTCATCACGGCATGAAACGTGCGCTTGCCGTAAGGCTGCAGCGCGAGTCAGCGTACTTGCGCTTTTGCCTATGGGCGAGGCGATGGTGTTGATCAGCGCCGCGGTATCGGAGGCACCCACGCTGGTGTCATTCAAGGCCTTGGTAAACGCTTACCGAGTCGAGTAGGTCACCGATGTTGGCGGCTAGGGTTGCCGCTAGGCTGGCTGCCCGTGCGCCCGGGTGCGCTGCCGCTGTTGTTGCATGGCACGGCGGATACGGTGGTATTCCCGCGCAACAGCGTTCGCCTCGCCGATGCGGTTCACCAGGCAGGCGGTCTTGCGGAATTGAAGATGTACCGGGGAGTGGATCACACCGCCATTCTGGCGGCGTTGTCCGTGCCGGGACGCAAACGCGCCCCGGTGCTTGCGGACGTGGTGCACTTTATTGAAACACGTGCCGAGCGTTGCGCATGCGCCGCGGCGGACAATCGGCGATGCTCAGCGGCTGCTGCAGCCGCCGTTCGATGGCCGCGATGAGCCGGCCATGAAATGCCTGGTCGGCCTCGGCACTCCCGTGCGCGTTTTCCTTTTCGGTGAACGCCGCCACGACTTGTTTGATCAGCGGCAGAGAGATTTCGCGGTGAAACGGCCGGCGTTTGCCGGCGGCATCTGGACGGGAAAGCGGTTTGCGCCTGCTTGGCCCAATGGCCGACGTTGAACATCAGACTCAGCGGCCCCCGGCTGCGACTCGATGACCAAGTTCGCCTGAGCTCAACCGTCCGGAATTTCCGGCTCCACCAGCTTCGCGAGCTGCATCAGTGACTCTTGCCAGCCCAGGTAACAGGCTTCCGGTGGAATCACCTCCGGCACGTCTTCCTGAGTGATGGACAACTCGGTGCCGCAGGTCACCGGTTTGAACGAGGCGGTCACCTGCATCTCGCCGGGCAGGTTGGGATCTCCTCGTTGCGCGAAGTTACGATACTGTCGAGTTTGCCAGATGCTGCCGTATACTGCAGTCGGTCGTCATGGTCGTATTGGGGGATGCATCATGAATTTCGGCGAAGCGATCCAGACTTGTTTTCGAAAATACGCGGACTTCAA
>JAFEGC010000343.1 GCA_018240265.1 Pseudomonadota bacterium
GCCGCGGCGCCCATGTTCAAGCGCTTCCACGCGCGCGCCAAGGGCCGCGGCGTGCGCATCACCAAGCGCAACAGCCACATCACCATTCAAGTGTCGGACGGAAAGGCTTAAAGAAATGGGTCAGAAAGTTAATCCGGTAGGCATCCGTCTCGGCATCACGCGCGAGTGGTCCTCGAAGTGGTACGCGAACTCCAAGAGCTTCGCGCCCAACATCCACGCCGACCACTTGGTGCGCACGCTCCTGAAGAAGAAGCTGTCGGATGCTTCGGTGAGTCGCATCCACATCGAGCGCGCCGCGCGCCGCGCCAACATCACCATCCACACCGCCCGTCCCGGCATCGTGATCGGCAAGAAGGGCGAGGACATCGAAAAGCTGCGCACGCAGGTGGCGAAAATGCTGGGCATGACCATGCAGGACGTGCGCATCAACATCGCCGAGATCAGAAAGCCCGAGCTGGATGCGCAGCTGGTGGCCGAGGGTATCGCCCAGCAGCTGGAAAAGCGCGTGATGTTCCGCCGCGCCATGAAGCGCGCCGTGACCAACACCATGCGCTCGGGCGCGCTCGGCGTGAAGGTGCGCATCTCCGGGCGCCTGAACGGCTCGGAGATCGCGCGCACCGAGAGCACGCGCGAGGGCCGCGTGCCGCTGCACACTTACCGCGCCGACATCGACTACGGCCTGGCGGAGGCGCGCACCACCTACGGCGTCATCGGCATCAAGGTGTGGATTTTCAAGGGCGAGGTGTTCGACCAGCCCGAGCTCGCTGCCGAGGGCGAGACGGCCGAAGGCGCCAAGCCCGCCGAGAGCGCGGCCTCCGCGCCGGCCGTGGCTCCCACTCCGGCGCCGGCGGCCTAACGCGAGCGAGGGATGCCAACATGATGCAACCGAAGCGGACCAAGTTCCGCAAACAGTTCAAGGGCCGCATCGGCGGCAAGGCGCAGCGCGGCAACACCGTGGCGTTCGGCGAGTTCGGACTGAAGGCCACCGACCGCGCCCGCATGACCGCGCGCGAAATCGAGGCGGCGCGGCGCGCCATCTCCCGCTACGTCAAACGTGGTGGGCGCATCTGGATCCGCGTGTTCCCCGACGTGCCGATCACCCAGAAGCCGCTCGAGGTGCGCATGGGGAGCGGCAAGGGCAACGTCGAGTACTGGGTGGCCAAGGTGCTGCCCGGCAAGGTGTTGTTCGAGATGGAGGGCATCAGCGAGCAGAACGCGCGCGAGGCCTTCCGGCTGGCGGCGGCCAAGCTGTCGGTTTCCACCACGTTCGTGAAGCGGCAGGTGCGTTGATGAAGGCCAAAGACTTGCGCGCCAAGAGCGCGCCGGAGCTCGGCGAGGAGCTGCTCAAGCTTCGTCGCGAGCAGTTCAACCTGCGCATGGCGCGGGCCACCGGGCAGGCCGCCAAGCCCGATCAGTTTTCCAAGGTGCGCCGCAATATCGCGCGCGTAAAGACCGTGCTGGCGCAGAGCCGGCAGGGCGGAGGCAAGTAACCATGGCCGAGAATACTTCCGGCACGCAGGGCGCAGTCCCCGGCGGCACCGAGGGCGCGATCCCAGGACAGCGGCTGCTCACCGGCAAGGTGGTCAGCGCCAAGATGGACAAGACCATCGCGGTCTCGGTGGAGCGCCTGGTCAAGCACGAGATGTACGGCAAGTTCATCCGCCGCACCACCAAGCTCCTGGCGCACGACGCCAACGGCGAGAGCAAGGAGGGCGACACGGTGACCATCAAGCCGTGCCGGCCGATGTCGCGGCGCAAGTCCTGGACCCTGGTGCGCGTGGTGGAACGCGCCCGCGCCGAGTGAGGAGCCACCATGATCCAGCTGCAAAGTTTCCTGAACGTGGCCGACAACAGCGGCGCCAAGAGCCTGATGTGCATCAAGGTGCTCGGTGGCTCGAAGCGCCGTTATGCCGGCGTGGGCGATGTCATCAAGGTGAGCGTCAAGGACGCCATCCCGCGCGGCAAGGTGAAGAAGGGCGAGGTGTACGACGCGGTGGTGGTGCGCACCCGGCGCGGCGTGCGCCGTCCCGACGGTTCGCTGATCCGTTTCGACAGCAACGCCGCGGTGCTGCTGACCAACAAGCTCGAGCCCATCGGCACGCGTATCTTCGGACCGGTGACGCGCGAGCTGCGCAACGTGCAGTTCATGAAGATCATTTCACTCGCGCCCGAAGTGCTGTGAGATCCATATGAAGAAGATACGTAAAGGCGACCAGGTGATCGTCATCGCCGGGCACAACAAGGGACGGCGCGGTGCCGTGCTCGAGGTGCTGGCGGATGACCGCGTGCGGGTCGAGGGCCTGAACATGGTCAAGAAAAGCCAGAAGCCGAACCCGCAGGCGGGCATCCAGGGGGGCATCGTCGAGCGCGAGGCGCCGCTCCACCTCTCCAACGTGCTGCTATACAACCCGGCCACCCAGAAGGGCGACCGCGTGGGCTTCAAGACCCTCGCCAGCGGCAAGAAGGTGCGCATTTTCAAGTCGAACAACGAAGTGGTGGACGCTTAAAATCATGGCCAGGTTGCAGCAGTACTATCGCGACAAGGTCGTGCCCGAGCTCACCAAGAGCCTGGGCCTTGCCAATCCGATGCAGGTGCCTCGCATCACCAAGATCACCATCAATATGGGGGTGGGTGAGGCCGTGGCCGACAAGAAGGTCATCGACGCCGCCGTGGGCGACCTCACCAAGATCAGCGGCCAGAAGCCGGCGGTGACCAAGGCCAAGAAGTCGGTGGCCACCTTCAAGGTGCGCGACGGCCAGGCTATTGGATGCAAGGTGACGCTGCGCGGCGCCCGCATGTACGAGTTCCTGGATCGGCTGGTGAGCATCGCCATACCGCGCATCCGCGACTTCCGCGGCATCAGCGCGCGCTCCTTCGACGGCCGCGGCAATTACAGCCTGGGTGTGAAGGAGCAGATCATTTTCCCGGAGATCCAGTACGACCAGATCGATCAGTTGCGTGGCATGGACATCACCATTTCCACGACGGCCGCGGACGACAAACACGGTCGGGCGCTGCTGGAAGCGTTCAACTTTCCTTTCCGAAAGTAGGAATAGAGCGAATGGCAAAGACCAACATGATCATGCGCGAGAAGAAGCGCGTGAAGATCGCCAAGAA
>JAFEGC010000344.1 GCA_018240265.1 Pseudomonadota bacterium
GGGTCGAGCGACACCGTCACGTTGGTCTCGGACGTGGACACCAGGTCCACCGACAGTCCGTGCTGCTTGAACACCTGGAAGGCATCGGCCAGAAATCCGACCTGGTGCCACATGCCCGGGCTTTCCATCGACACCAGCGTGATGCCCTTCTTGATGGCGATGGCCTTGACCTGAGCGGCACTGTTCGGGACGTTGGCGCTGATCACCGTGCCCTGCATGTGCGGCGCTTGCGTCGCATAGACGTGCAGCGGGATACGGTACTGGCGCACCGGCAGGATGCAGCGCGGGTGCAGCACCTTGGCGCCATTGCTGGCGATCTCCTGCGCCTCATCGTAATGCAGCGAGCGCAGCAGGCGTGCGGAAGGCACGTCGCGCGGATTGGCGCTGAACATGCCGGGCACGTCGGTCCAGATTTCCAGGCGCGAGGCGGTGAGCTTCGCCGCCAGGTAAGCGGACGAAGTGTCCGAACCGCCGCGGCCCAGCAGCACCGTGCGGCCTTCTTCGTCCGAGGCGATGAACCCCTGCGTGATCAGAACGCCAGGCAGCGCGGCCCAACTCCGCTGCAGCGCCTGGTCGGGAGAGAAATCGCAGGTGGCATTGAGGATGCTAGCCTTGACGCTGGCATTGAGGCGGCGCTCCGCCTTCATCGCATCGCGCACATCGACCCAGTGGGTAATCAGGCCTTGGGCGTTCAGATACTGCGCGCCCAGCACCGTGGCCAGCAATTCGCCCTTGGCCATGATGCGCGCGCGCAAGCTATCGTCGGCCGCCGCCCCACCGATGCGCTGTGCATCCTGCGCAAGCTCCGACATGAACCGCTCGAACACCGGCCCGGCTTGCACGCCCAGCCCACGCGCCAAGTCCAGATGGCGACCGCGGATTTGTTCCAAAGCGGCAGCGATGCCGGAGGGACCCGCGCTCAGCAGACTTTCCAGGCTATCGGTGATCTTGGACAGGGCCGAGTGCACCACCACGGGGCGCACGCCCTCGGCCAGACGCTCGCGCAGAATATCGGCGATACGTTGCCAGTTGGCCGGCGTGGAAACGCTGGTCCCGCCGAACTTCAGGACTACCCAGGGATTAGGAGCAGGCACCGCTGCGGGCCAGTCAGTCGTCTTCGAAGACGTCGCGCAGTTCCCTCTCCAGCGCGCGCTCGGCCATGACATCTTCCACGCGGCTCCACGCGGCTTTGCCCCGTTTCACGGGGGCGGATACCTTGGGGCGGCGTTCGGAGCGTTCAACGATTGGCTCGAAGTCGGATGATTCCTCAGCCTCGCCTAGAAACTCGTCGTCGATGTCGAAATGGTCGTCGTCGCGTTCTCTCATCTTCGAAGAAAAGCTCTTGAAATCAACGGGATCGAATATGGTGACTGCGCACTATAGCGAATTTGGCAGTGCATTCAACTGCGGCGCCGCAAAGGCGCCGATGGCGGCGGCCGACACGCCGGAGCCGTTGTACGGTCGCCGCTTGGACGACAAGATAGAATCGTCATTACAACAATGGCTTATGTGCATAACATCAAGTGACACTGCAGTTTACGGCGCGGACAGCCCGCGCCGCTAGTCACCTCAAGTGCCGGTACGCACCTTGCGCACCCCCGCTTCCAGCGCCCCCAGCTTGATCGCGCGGTTTACCGCCGAGAACACCGCCAGGAGCGAGGCGGTGATGATGTTGTTGTGCATGCCGGCACCGAACAGGGTGCGCCGCGAACGCGTGGTGATCTCGATGTAGGCAATCGCCTTGGCGTTGCTGCCGTGGCCGGTGGCATGTTCCTCGTACGACAGCACATCGAAGGGTAGACCCAGCGCATCGACCAGCGCATCGATGGGACCGGAACCCTGCCCGTGCAGGGCTTCCACGCGACCCGCACGCTCCACCTGCACCGACAGGCGCTCACTGTCGGCGCCGTCGGTGGAGGCGGCCAGCTGATGCCCGCGATAGGCGAACATGTCCTGCGCCCGCAGGTATTCCTTGCTGAACAGATCGAACAATTCCTGGGCGCTCAATTCCTTGCCGCTGGCATCCGCAGCGGCCTGCACCACCTGGCTGAATTCGATCTGCAGCCGGCGCGGCAGCACCAGCTGATAGTCGCGCTCCAGCAAGAAGGCGACGCCACCTTTGCCCGACTGGCTGTTGACCCGGATGATGGAATCGTAGGAGCGGCCGAGATCGGCCGGATCGATGGGCAGATAGGGCACGTCCCAGATGTCGTCCTCACCGCGCGCCGCCAAGCCTTTCTTGATGGCATCCTGGTGCGAGCCCGAGAATGCCGTGAACACGAGATCGCCGACGTAAGGATGGCGCGGGTGAATGGGCAGCTGGTTGCAGGCTTCCGCACAGCGCGCGGCCTCGTTGATGTTGGAGAAATCCAGCTTTGGATTCACGCCCTGGGTGTACAGGTTCATCGCCAGGGTCACCACGTCCACGTTGCCAGTGCGCTCGCCATTGCCGAACAGCGTGCCCTCCACGCGCTCGGCGCCAGCCATCACGGCCAATTCCGCCGCCGCCACACCGGTGCCGCGGTCGTTATGCGGATGCACGCTGATAATGACCGCATCGCGCTTCGCCACGTGCCGTCCGAACCACTCGATCTGGTCCGCGTACACATTAGGCGTGGCCATTTCCACCGTGGCCGGCAGGTTCAGGATGGTCTTGCGCCGCGGCGTGGGTTCCCATACGGCATTTACCGCGTCACAGATCTCTACCGCGAAATCCAGCTCCGTGCCGGTAAAACTCTCGGGGCTGTACTGGAACACCCAGTCGGTGTCGGGATGCTTCTGTGCCTGCTCGCGTACCCAGGTGGCGCCCTTGACGGCGACGTCCACTATGCCGGCTCGGTCGAGGCGAAACACCACCCGGCGCTGCACCGTGGAGGTAGAGTTGTACAAGTGCATGATGGCGCGGCGCGCGCCACGCAGCGCCTCGAAGGAGCGCGCGATCAGTTCGGGGCGCGCCTGCGTGAGCACCTGCACGGTGACATCCTCCGGGATGAGGTTCTTCTCGATCAACTCGCGCACGAAGTCGTAGTCGGTCTGCGAAGCGGCGGGAAAGCCGATCTCGATTTCCTTGAAGCCCACCTTCACCAGCATGTCGAACATGCGCCGCTTG
>JAFEGC010000345.1 GCA_018240265.1 Pseudomonadota bacterium
TGGCACCGCCGGGAAGTAGTGAAGCACGCAGCGGCATGCGGCGCGGCGAGGATGAATTCGCCGGTCTTCGCCCCTACCGGCCGGGCGATGCGCTGAAGCACATGGCCTGGAAGGTCATCGCGCGCGGACGCGAGGCGGCCGTGCGACAGTACGCGCAGGGTACGCCCGATCCAGAGTGGCTGAATTACGATGCCCTGGCGGGACTGGATCCGGAGGCGCGGCTGTCGCAGCTATGCCGCTGGCTGCTGGAACGCGATGCGCGCGGCAGCGTGTTCGGTCTCAAGTTGCCGGGCGTCGCGCTCCAGCCTGCCCGCGGACCAGCGCATCGCCGCGCCTGCCTGCGCGCGCTGGCGGGGTTTCGCGCCGTATGAACGCCCAGGCGAGCGAGCGCGCAAACGCCCGCGCCGGCGCGAATACACTCCCGAGCGCGAGCGCGGCCACGAGCCGCATCGGCTTCGACCGCCTGTGCTGGACCGCGGCCTGCCTGGGACTTGCGCTGCTGCCGCATGTTTCGCGCTTGAAACCTTGGATCAGCCTCACCATCCTGGCGGCCGTCGGCATACGCCTGGCGCTCGCCTACCGCGGGCGCGGCGTGCCGCCGGCGTTGCTGCGCCTGGCCATCTCCGGCAGCGCCATCGCGCTGCTGTTCCTGCAGTTCCACACCTTCAACGGCCTGGAGGCCGGCACCTCGCTGCTGACGCTGATGGCCGGCCTCAAATTCATGGAAGCGCGCGCACTGCGCGACGTGCGCATCATCGTGCTGATCGTCTACTTCCTGTGCCTGGCCTCGCTCCTGGGGGGCGATTCGTTCGCGCTGCTATTCTACCTGCTGGCGGTGAGCTGGCTCACCACCGCCGTGCTGCTGCGGTTCACCGCCGTCGAGCCGCCGCCCTCGCTCGGCCAGAGTCTGCGATTCGCCGGCCGCTTGGTGGTGTTGGCGCTGCCGCTGGCGGTGGCGCTGTGGCTGTTCTTTCCGCGCTTCGCCGGCCCCCTGTGGCAGCTGCCCTCGGCGCAAGGAGCGGGACATTCGGGCTTGTCGGATCGCATGAGCCCGGGAGATCTGTCCGAGCTGTCGCTGTCGGATGAAGTCGCGATGCGCGTGCGGTTCGACGGCCTTGTGCCGCCGCCGGCGCAGCGCTACTGGCGCGGGCCGGTGCTGGATGTGTTCGACGGCCGTAGCTGGAGCCGCGGCGAGTTCGCGGATCTGCCGGCCAGCGCGCTGATGCCATCGGTTCCGGATGCGCTGACCGCGGCGCCGACCCCGGACGGCGGCGCGGGCGTCTATCGCTACACCATCAGCCTGGAACCGCATCGCCGCCGCTGGCTGCTGCCACTGGAGCAACCGCTGCGCTGGGATGCGCCGCGGGCCTTTCTCACCGCGGATGCCGTGCTCCTGCAGCCGGACCCGGTGACCCGGCCGCTCGACCTGCGCGTGGAATCCGATACCACATACTTGCGTGATAAACCGCTGCGCGAATACGAGCGCCGCCGCCAAACACGGCTGCCGTCGCAGTTCAATCCGCGCACGCAGGAGCTGGCGCGGCGCCTGCGCGCCGCGGCGGCGGATGATGCCGCCTTCGTGCAGGCGGTGCTGCAATTGTTCCGGCGCGAGCAGTTCTATTACACCCTGACGCCGCCGCGACTGGCCGACAACGCCGTGGACGAGTTCCTGTTCGAAACTCGCCGCGGTTTCTGCGAACACTACGCCTCGGCCTTCGCCGTGCTGATGCGCGCCGGCGGCGTGCCCGCGCGCGTGGTCACCGGCTACCAGGGCGGCGAGTTCAACCGCTTCGCCGGCTACTGGATCGTGCGCCAAAGCGATGCGCATGCGTGGAACGAGGTTTGGCTGGAAGGACGCGGCTGGGTGCGCGCCGACCCCACCGCCGCGGTCGCGCCCGAGCGCATCGAACGCGGTTCCGCCGGCGCACAGGAACTGTCAGGTGCCGGCAACTGGTATCGACGACAGGGCTGGTTCACCGATCTGCGGCTGCGCCTGGATCAGTTCAGTGATCTGTGGCGCGATGCCATTTTGAAATTCGACCAGCGTTCGCAGCTCGCCCTGCTGCGCAATCTGCATATCCCCGAGCCCGACACCAACAAGCTGGTGCTGTGCCTGGCCGCCGCGCTGGTACTGACCAGTCTCTGGCTCGCCTGGCAAGTGCGTCGCGGATCGGCGTTGCGCCAACGCGATCCGGTGCTGGATGAGTTCAGACGCCTGCAGCGGCGCTTGCGGGCGCGCGGGGTCGGCATCAAGCCATCGGATTCCGCGCTGGGCATCGCCGCGATCGTGGCGCGCGAGCAGCCCGCGCTGGCCGCACGGGTGGCAGCGCTATGCGAGTTGTACAACCACCTGCGTTATGGACGGCCGGAGGAAGACACGGGCGTCACGCCAGTCTCACGCGAGCCAGCCTCAACCGCGCCAGTCTCAACCGCGCCGGTTTCCCCGGGCGCACAAGTGAGCCCGCCTGCGGTCGCCAACCCGCGCGCTGCCCAACGCGCCCGCGAGGCTGCAATGAGCCGGGCAGCCGATGTTCGCCGCCTGCGGCGCGGCGTGAGCGCGCTGTAGCTCCGGCCGCTCTCAACCGGAAAGGTGATCGCGCGTTTCGGCCAGCCGAACTTGCGGCCACCGCTCCACCGTCAGCGACAGATTGACCCGCGACGGCGCCAGATAGACCAGCTCGCCCGCGTGATCCACCGACAGGTTCTCATAAGCCTTGTCGCGGAACTCCGCCAGCTTCTTCTCATCCTCGCAGCTTACCCAGCGCGCCGTGGCCACGTTGATGGGCTCGAACGCGCACTGCACGTTGTATTCGTCGGCCAGCCTGAACGTGACCACCTCGAACTGCAGCTGACCGATAGCACCCAGGATGAGATCGTTGTTGCGCAGCGGCTTGAACAGCTGCGTGGCACCCTCCTCGCACAGCTGCGACAGCCCCTTTTGCAACGCCTTCATGCGCAGCGGGTCCTTGAGCACGGCGCGGCGAAAGATTTCGGGGGCGAAATTCGGTACGCCGGTGAAATGCAGCTTCTCGCCTTCGGTGAAGGTATCGCCGATGTTGATGGTGCCGTGATTGTGCAGTCCGATGATGTCGCCCGCATGC
>JAFEGC010000346.1 GCA_018240265.1 Pseudomonadota bacterium
GGCGCGCCGGGCGTCGCCACGCCGGCAGACAACGGCGCCACTGCCAAGATGCGCAAGGTGAGTGGGCTTGGCGCCTGAGATCATGACGGAAATCAGTTCCCAGACGCTGCACGTCGTCGCCAAGGAATTGGGCGCGACGATGAACGACGCGCGCGCGGCGTTGGAAGCCTATTCCGAGCGCCCCGACCAGCTCGATCTGCTGGAAAAGTGCGCCGATTGCCTGCACCAGGCGCGCGGCGTGCTGCGCCTGGTCGAAGTCTACGGCGCGGCGCTCCTGGCCGAGGAGATGGAGCAGGTCACGCGGCATCTGATCGCGGTGGATCACGAGAAAAAGCCGCAGATCGACGGCCTGGATGCGCTGATGCGCGCCATGGTGCAGCTCCCCACCTACCTGGAGCGGGTGATGTCGGGTGGGCGCGACCTCGCGCTGGTGCTGCTGCCGCTGCTCAACGATCTGCGCGCGGTGCGCGGCAGCCCGCTGCTGTCCGAAGGGACGCTCCTGCTGCTGAACCTGAAATCCGACCAACCGGCGCAGCCGCAACCTGCTCGACCCGGCGAAGCGCCGCTCACCGTGACGCAATGGGCGCGACGCCTGCGTTCGCGCTTCCAGGTGGGTCTGCTCGGCATCATTCGTGGCGAGCGCGTCGAGCAGAATCTGGAAATCCTGGCCAAGGTGGCCGAGAAGCTGGAGCAGATCGCCACCACCCAGCCGGTATTCCAGTTGTGGTGGGTGACCGGCGCCGTCATCGAGGCCATGCGCGGCAACGGCTTGGAGACTAGCGCCACGCTGAAGCGCCTATTGGGTCAGGCCGACCGGCAGATCAAGCGCCTGTACGAACTGGGCGAGGCGCGCTACTGCGAAGACCCGCCCATCGACCTGCTGAATAATCTGCTGTACTACGTGGCGCGTGCTTCCAACAGCGGCGGCCGGGTAGGCGCGGTGCGCGCTTCCTTCAAGCTCACGGAACTCCTGCCGGTGGACGAGGCGGTGGAGCAGGAGCGCGAGAGCCTGTCCGCGCCCAGCGTCAAGCTCATGCACACCGTGGCGGCGGCCATCAAGGAGGACCTGTCCAAGGTCAAGGATGTGCTGGACATCTTTGTACGCCGCGGCGGCGGTCATGTCGATGAGCTTGCGCCGCAGCTGGAGCTTTTGAAAAAGATCAGTGACACCCTGGGTGTGCTGGGTCTGGGCGAGTTGCGCGAACGCGTGCAGTCGGAGGCCGATTCTTTGAGCGAATGGGTGGCCAAGGGACAGACGCCGCCCGAGGACAACCTGCTGCGCATGGCGGCGACGCTCCTGTCGGTGGAGGACAGCCTGGATGATCAGCTGGTGCGGCTGATCCTGCCCGCGGCCTCGGCCGGCGCCGTCGCGCCGGCGGGCGATGACGTGGATTTCCGCGCGGTTACCGAGGCGGTGCTGCGCGAATGCATCGTGAACCTGGCGCGCATCAAGGAGGCGATTTCCATCGCCGTGCACAAGCCGGGCGAATTCGCGCCGCAGGGCCTGGACAACGTGCCACAGCTCCTGCGCGGCATCACCGCAGGCCTGCTGATGCTGGGCAAGGGTCGGGCGGTGGAAATCATGGACGCCATCGGCACGCATGTGCGCGCCCTGCTGGAGCCCAGTGCGCCCGCGCCGGAGCCGGCGCGCGTGGAGCGCATTGCCGATGCCATCGTCAGCATCGAGTATTACATGGAGACGTTGCAGAGCGGGCGCAACGATCCCTGGTACATGCTCGACAACGCCGAGATGTGTGTACAGGCGCTGGCCTCTGACTCGGTGCGCATTCCCGCCATCGGCGTAGCGACGCCCGGTGCGGCGACGCCCGGCGCGACGGTGCCCGGTGCGTCCACGCCGGGTGCTGCGCCGGCCGATCTCGCCAAGACCACCAAGCTTGATGGGCCGCGGGCCACCCTGTTCGATGTGGGCGCCACGGTGAAGTTGGACGGCGAGCTGCCTCCGACTCTGACCACCGGCACGCAGACCGAAGTGGTCACGTCCGCGGCGTTCGCCGCGACGCTGGTGATTCCGCCGCCGGAGGGTACTGCGGCGGCTGACGCGACGAGGTCCAGTGTGACGACGCCCGGCGTAGCGACGCCCGGCACGGCGGCGGTTGGCGCTGCGCCCGCGCAGTCCACCGCGGCGCCCGCGGAGCCCATCCCGGTCATCGTCAAGACCGACCTGGACCCCGAGTTGCTGGAATTGTTCATCGAGGAGGCGAAGGAAGAGATCGCCTCTATCCAGAAAGTGTTTCCGCAATGGGATGAAAATCCCATGGACACGGACGCGCTGGTCACGCTGCGTCGCAGTTTTCACACCCTCAAGGGCAGTGGGCGCATGGTCGGTGCGCGCCTGATCGGCGAGTTCGCCTGGTCGATCGAGAATCTGCTCAACCGCATCCTGGACAAGACGCGCACGCGTTCACCCGGTCTCATGAGCGTGGTGCGCGGCGCGGTGGCGGAGCTCCCGCAACTCATCGAGCAGCTGGAAAGCGGCCGACCGCTGGCTACCCCCGTGGATGGTTTGATGGCGCGCGCCTTCGGCTATGCGCAGGGTGAGGAGCCGGAGCAGGCGGGCGAGGAGCGTAGCGTGCGCGTGAGTGCACTTGCGCCGAGCATCGCGACTCCGAGTGCCGCTGCGTCGGGCACCGCGTCAGGTGCAACGCCGGAGGCCGCCGTATCCGATGCCGCCACGCCAGGTGGTAGCGCGTCGGGCGTCGCCGCGCCGGGTGTTGTCACGCCGGGCTTCACCGAGGTCCCTGCCGAGACGTCCGTCACGGCGCCGGCGCACGCCCCCATGGACCCGGTGCTGCACGACATCTACAGCAAGGAAACCGAAGGGCACCTGGGCGTCATCCGCGAATATCTGCGCAAGCGCGGCGGCCAGCCGGCGCCGCACGATTTGCCGGAAAATGTGTATCGGGCCATCCACACCTTGTCAGGCAGCTCGAAAATGGCCGAGGCGCGCCACGGCATCCGCATCACCGAGCCGCTGAACCTGTACATGCGCAAGGTGTTCGAGAGCGGCCGCGGCCTCAGCGATTCTGGGCTGGCGGCGCTGGCCGATGCGGTGCGCG
>JAFEGC010000347.1 GCA_018240265.1 Pseudomonadota bacterium
GGGCGCGTCGCTCTGAAGGTTCGAGCTTCTCCAGCGCCTCCAAGGTTTGCATCGCCGGTTCATCGAAGGGCGCCACCGCCAGCCGCCGCAGCGCCGACAAATGGCCCAGGGTGGCGAGGCTAGCGGCGATGTCCTCGGCCAGCACCCGGATGTAGGTACCCTTGGACACGACCACCTCGAAGTGCAGCTGCGGCGGTTCCCAGGCCAACAGGCGCAGGTCGTGGATACTCACCTGGCGGGGTTCGCGGGCCACGGTGACCCCAGCTCGAGCCAGCTCATACAAAGGCTTGCCGTCCTTTTTTAAAGCGGAATGCATGGGTGGCACCTGCGCATAACGCCGTGGGAAGGCTGCCAGGACTGCACCCACCTGCGTTGCATCCAGCGAGGGTACCGGCGCCCGCTCGCACACCGCAGTTTCCCGATCGGCGCTGGGCGTGCGCTCGCCCAGCCGCACACTCACACGATAAGTCTTGTCCGCATCGAGCAGATGGGCGCCGAACTTGGTGGCTTCGCCCAGACCCACGGTCAGCAGGCCGGTGGCCAGGGGGTCGAGCGAGCCCATGTGGCCCACCTTGTTCGCGCCGAACAGGTGTTTCACCCGGGCCACCGCAGCGGCGGAGGTCAGGCCCAGGGGTTTGTCAAGCAGCAGGATGCCGTGGACATCCCCCCTCACGCAGTGCGGTCACTCATGCGGTTTGTTCACCGAATCGATGAGCTGCGTGAGCTTAATGCCGCGCTCCAGAGTTTCATCCAGCGCGAAAGTGAGCACGGGCGGGTAGCGGATGCGCAACGCGCGCATCAGCGCCGAGCGCAGGAAGGGAGCAGCGCTTTCCAGGCCCGCCTGCACCTTGGCATCGGGACCTTCATGTCCGAACACCAGGTAGTATACTCGGGCGGCGCGCAGATCCGGCGTGACCTCCACCGCGGTGATGGTGAGATTGCCGATGCGCGAATCCTTGACCTCGCGCCGCAGGAGTTCCGCCAGCTCGCGCTGGATCTGCTCTCCCAGTCGCCGGCGGCGCGGCTTGTCCTTGGACATGGGGGTTGGCCGGCGCGCCTACAGCGTGCGCGCTACTTCCATCCGCGAATAGCACTCGATCTGGTCGCCCTCGCGCACGTCGTTGTAGTTCTTCACGCCGATGCCGCATTCGGTACCGGCGCGCACCTCATTGACGTCGTCCTTGAAGCGTTTAAGCGATTCCAGCGCGCCTTCGAAGATGACCACGTTGTCGCGCAGCACGCGGATCGGGAAATTGCGGCGCACGTAGCCATCCACCACCATGCAGCCGGCCACGGTGCCGAACTTGCTGGAGCGGAACACGTTGCGCACCTCGGCCAGGCCCACGATCTGCTCCTTGACCTCGGGGGCCAACAAGCCCGTCATCAGCGTACGAATGTCGTCGATGGCCTCGTAGATGATGCTGTAGTAACGCACATCGATGCCGGATTCCTTGATGGCGGCGCGCGCCGCCGAATCGCCGCGCACGTTGAAGGCGATGATGCGCGCCTTGGAGGCGATGGCCAGGGTCACGTCGGACTCGGTCAGGCCGCCCACGCCCGAAGCCACCACGTTGACGGCGACTTCGCCGGTGGACAGTTTCAGCAGCGAATCGCGCAGCGCTTCCACGCTGCCCTGCACGTCCGCCTTGATCAGCAGGTTGACCACGTTGGCCTTGGCTTCGCCCAGCGTGGAAAATACGTCCTGCATGTTGGCGCTCTGCTTGGCGAGTTTCACCTCGCGCTGCTTGGCCTGGCGGTGCATGGCCACCTCGCGCGCGCGGCGCTCGCTTTCGACCACCAGCAGCTCATCGCCCGCGTTGGGCACTCCCGTCAAACCCAGCACGACTACCGGGATCGACGGTCCGGCGCTCGCCACGGCCCGGCCCGCTTCGTCGAACAGGGCACGAACCCGCCCGACCTCCTGCCCCACCAGCAGCGGGTCACCCAGCTTCAGCGTGCCACGTTGCACCAGCACCGTGGCTACGGCACCGCGGCCCTTTTCCAGGCTCGATTCGATCACGAAGCCCGCGGCCAGGCCTTCCACCGGTGCCTTCAACTCCAACACCTCGGCCTGCAGCAGCAGACTGTCCAGCAGATCGTCGATACCCTGCCCGGTGCGCGCCGAGACGTTCACGAAAATATTCTCACCGCCCCATTCCTCGGGGATGACGCCGTGCTTGGTCAGCTCCTGCTTTACCTTCTCCGGGTCCGCCTCGGGTTTATCGATCTTGTTGATGGCGACGACGATGGGAACCTCGGCCGCCTTGGCGTGCTGGATGGCCTCGACGGTCTGGGGCATGACGCCATCGTCCGCGCCAACCACCAGGATGACGATATCGGTCACCTGCGCGCCGCGCGCGCGCATCGAAGTGAAGGCCGCGTGGCCGGGGGTGTCCAGGAAGGTGATCAGGCCCTTGGCCGTCTGCACGTGATAGGCGCCGATGTGCTGGGTGATGCCGCCGGCCTCACCAGCCGCAACCTTGGTGCGCCGGATGTAATCCAGGAGCGAAGTCTTGCCGTGATCGACGTGACCCATGACGGTGACCACCGGCGGGCGCGCCACACCCGTGAGGTCGGCAACACCCGCGCCCTGCAGATCTTCCTCGATGACGTTTTCCTTGCGCAGCACCGGCGTGTGGCCCAGCTCCTCTACCACCAGCACCGCCGTGTCTTGGTCGATCATCTGGTTGATGGTGGCCATCACGCCCATGCTCATCAGGGTCTTGATGACCTCGGTGGCCTTCACCGCCATTTTCTGCGCCAGCTCCCCGACGCTCATGGCCTCGCCGATCGGCACCTCGCGCACCACCTTGGCGGTGGGCATCTCGAAGCCGTGCTTGCCGTCGGACTCGGCGCCGACCGCGCGGCGGCGCAGATCGCGGGATTTCTTCTTCTTGTGGCGCGCGCTGACATCGCCGCTGATGTGCAGTTCCTGCCGGCCATAGCGCGTGGACTTATCCTCCTCGGCGCTGCGCGGCGGCTTGGTGACCTTGACGGCCGCAGCGGCGGCCTTGCGCTCGCGTTCGGCCTGTTCGCGCGCCTGCTGTTCGGCCAGGCGCCGCGCCTCGTCTTC
>JAFEGC010000348.1 GCA_018240265.1 Pseudomonadota bacterium
GCACGCGCGGTGGCCGACATCCTCAACTCGCTCGAGCGCGAGCAGATCACCGAGGAGCTGGGCCGGATTCAGCAGGCCGACGACACTCTGCATCAGACCATCAAAGACATGCTGTTCGTGTTCGACAACTTGCTGAACGTCGAGGACCGCGGCATCCAGAGCCTGCTGCGCGAGGTTGGCTCCGATCAGCTCGCGCTCGCGCTGCGCGGCGCCGAGCCGGAGGTGCAGGACAAGATATTGAAGAACATGTCCAAGCGCGCCGCCGAGATATTGAAGGACGACATGGAGGCCCGCGGCCCAGTGAAGCTGGTTGAGGTGGAAGCGGCGCAGAAGGAGATCATCACCATTGCGCAGCGTCTGGCCGAAGAGGGCACCATCAGCCTGGGCGGCAAGGGAGCGGACGACTATGTCTGAGGTGCGCGGCCAGGCGCGCCCATGGGTGGCGCCGGACATGAGCGCCGGCGCCACGCCGGCCAGGCCACCCACCGTGGGCGGCCTGGCGGATTTACAGGCGGAGGCTTATCGCGAGGCCTTCGAGCAGGGTCTGGAGGAGGGCCGTGCGGCGGGGCGCGAGGAGGTGCGCCAGCAGGTCGAGCGTATTGCCGGCTTGTTCTACGATCTGGCGCGACCCTTTGAACAACTCGATGCCGAGGTGGAACGCGAGCTGCTGACCCTGGCCATGGCGCTGGCGCGGCAGATCGTGCGCCGTGAGCTCAAAGCTGAGCCGACGCAGATCATCGGCATCATCCGTGAGGCCATCGCGGCGCTCCCGGTGGCGGCGCGCGAGGTGCGCGTGCACCTGCATCCCGAGGATGCGGCCGTGGTCCGCCAGCACCTCGCGCCTACCGAGCGTGAGCGTGCCTGGACCATGGTCGAGGATCCGGTGATGTCGCGCGGTGGCTGCCAGGTCACCACCGATGCCTCGCGCGTCGATGCGCGCCTGGAGACGCGGCTCGGCGCCATTCTGAGCGAATTGCTGGGCACCGAGCGCGGTGACGACGGCGAGCGCCAGGCATGAACGCTGCCACCGTCGAGCGGCCCCGCCCCCGGCAATGGAGCCAGGCGCTGGCGCGGGCGCGCGAGCGTATGACGCCGATGCGCGAGTTTGTGGTCGAGGGCACGCTCAGCCGCATGGTGGGCATGACGCTCGAAGCCGTGGGTTGCGAGGCCGCGGTGGGCGGGCGCTGCTTGGTCGATACCGCCGAAGGCCGGCAAGTGGAGGCCGAGGTGGTGGGGTTTTCCGGCGAGAAGCTGTTCCTCATGCCCACCGGCAATGTGCGCGGTCTGATGCCCGGCGCGCGCGTCATCCCCACGCACAGCGTGTCCGAGGTGGCGGTGGGTGAGACGTTGCTCGGGCGGGTACTCGATGGTTCGGGGCGGCCACTGGATGGCATGGGCGAACTCCACTGCACCGAGCGCGTCTCGCTTACCGGCGAACCGTTGAACCCGCTGCGGCGCTGGGCCATCCGCGATCCGCTGGACGTGGGCGTGCGCTCCATCAACGCCCTGCTCACCGTGGGCGGCGGCCAGCGCATCGGTTTGTTCGCCGGCTCCGGCGTCGGCAAGTCGGTGCTGCTGGGCATGATGACCCGCTACACCAAGGCGGATGTGACCATCGTGGGGTTGATCGGTGAGCGTGGCCGCGAGGTGCAGGAGTTCGTCAGCAATACTCTGGGGCCCGATGGCATGCGCCGCGCGGTGGTGGTGGCCACGCCCGCCGACAACCCGCCGCTGATGCGCATGCACGGCGCCTGGCTGGCCACGGCCATCGCCGAGTATTTTCGCGACCGCGGCCTGAAGGTGCTGCTGCTGCTCGACTCGCTGACGCGCTTTGCACAGGCGCAGCGCGAGATCGCGCTGGCCATCGGTGAGCCGCCGGCCACCAAGGGCTACCCGCCCTCGGTGTTCGCGCGGCTCCCGCAACTGGTGGAGCGCGCCGGCAACAGCGACCGCGGTCCGGGGTCGATCACGGCTTTTTACACCGTACTGGTGGAGGGCGATGACCAGAACGACCCGATCGCCGACGCGGCACGCGCCATTCTCGACGGCCATTTCGTGCTGTCGCGCCGCCTGGCCGAGAACGGCCTGTACCCGGCCATCGACATCGAGGCCTCGATCAGCCGAGCCATGCATCAGATCTGCACCCGCGAGCAGATCGACCTCGCCATGCGCTTCAAGCAGGTACTGTCCACTTATCAGCAGAACCGCGATCTGGTGAGCGTGGGCGCGTACCGGCGCGGCGCCGATCCACGCTTGGATCTGGCGGTGGAGCAGTGGCCGCGCATCCTGGAGTTCCTGCGCCAGGACATGTACGAGCCGATCGGCTTCGAACGCAGCCATGACGATTTGAAGCAACTCGTGACACAGTTCTCGGCAGGCGCACCGCCTCCCGGATGATAGTGCGCCCCGATCATGCTGAAATCGAAACGCTTCGAGCCGATTCGCGCCATCGCCAGCAACGCGGCCGGTTCGCTGCAGCAGGCGATGACCGAGGCGGAAGCGCACCTGGCCGACATGGAACGCCAGCTCGCCGAGTTGACGCGCTATCGCAGCGAGTACCTGACCAGCCCGGTCTCCTCGCCCGGCAGCGTCGATACGGTGAGGCTGCTTAATTTCCGCTCTTTCCTGAGCCGGCTGTCCGAGGCCATACGCCTGCAGGGCGAAGCCGTGAGCCGGGCGCGTGCCGAGTACGAGCGCCGCCGCCAGCAATGGTCGGCGAAGCGCGTCGAGGCGGAAGTGCTGGGCAAGGCGGTGGAGCGGTTCCGCCAGGACGAACGTCGCGTCCAGGATCGGCGCGACCAGAACGAATCCGACGATGCCAGCATGCGGCGGCTCTCGATGCGAGGGGCTGGTTCTCGCTGATCGTGGGTCGAAATGGGTTTAATTGCCTTACTACGTAAGGCGACCTATTGTTCATTTCTGAATGACTTGGAACAGTTCATGGCAACCCTGACCGTCTCCTCCAAAGGCCAAATTGTTCTGCCGGCGGGCATACGTCGTCGGCTGGGGTTGGGCGCTGGCGCCAAGATCGAGATCGTCGAAGAAGCTGGCGAACTTCGTTTGAGAGTTG
>JAFEGC010000349.1 GCA_018240265.1 Pseudomonadota bacterium
GCCACCATACAGCGCAGCGCCATCTCCCGAGAGCGGCGTGAACGACCAGCGCGGATCATGCGCCCGGTAGGCGACTCCCTGGAGACGCATCGGCCAAAAGCCTTAAGCGAAATTACCTTGGGCGAGGAAATCGAGGTAATCGCGCACGGTCGCGGCCTTGCCTTGCTTGACCAGCGATTCGGCGGTGCGATTTCCGAAGGCTGCAATGGGCTGCGCGCGGTACCAGGCCATGGCTTGCTGCTGTCCGCCGGCCCACGACATGACACGCGCAATCACTTCCAACATCTCGCGCACGCGCGTCTGTGTCTTTTCAGCCTCGGCACGCTTTGCCTTATAGAGTGACTCGCGGCTCAAACCGAGCATCAGCGCCAGTTGCGTTTTGGACATCCCGAACGCCTCGGCAACCCGATCGACCGCTGCCCGCCCGCGCTCATCGAGAAGCGAGCGCAGTGGCTCGGGAGGCGTCAGATTCCGCCGACTTTTCGCTGTGGGTGTTGCTCGATATGAGACGCGCGCAGTATGTTTCGAGGCCATATGCCCAGCCCAATGCCCTACGAATAGGGCATATTATCGGCCTGCATGCATCCGATTTCAAGCCCAGCGTGCCGCCGACGGCATAGATGGGATGCAATGTTCGCTGGCGGATCCAGTCGGCGAGGATGCACCGGAGGACGAATACCGCCGTGACGCAGGTCTGTACTGCAAGGAAGTGTTCCTTCAGTCCGGCGAGATTGAGCAGGCGCGCGGTTGGCGGGCCAAGCACGGTGATCATGACGAGCATCATCAGGCGCCGGTGTATCTGCGGCTTGCGGAAGCGATGGCGACCGCGATGCCCGTGATGACGACGAGACCGGCAAGGATGGCGCCCGCAATCCGGAGCCGCATGTGCGTAGCAGACCTTCGCTGGGATATCAACTTCACGTGCGCGAGCCGGGCTGAATTGCGCTATCTTGCGCAATCGATGGCGGGCTTTCGCGAACGTGGCGGAGTGCTGTGTGGGCCTGCTGTTCCAGAACCGAACGCGTGGGGTGGGGGATGATCAATGCGGGTCGGGC
Source organism: Pseudomonadota bacterium (assembly GCA_018240265.1). Taxonomy (GTDB): domain Bacteria; phylum Pseudomonadota; class Gammaproteobacteria; order Steroidobacterales; family Steroidobacteraceae; genus TMP-86. The sequence continues at coordinate 1,056 of JAFEGC010000349.1, forward strand.
CGGCGCGGTGGTGGCGCTGTGCCTGCTGGCAGCCGTCTGCGAGGGCATCGATCTTCAGGCCGCGGGTGTGGCCGCGGCCGGGATCGGCGCGGAATTCAAGCCGGCGCCGCAACAGTTGGGCACGTTCTTCAGCGCCAGCACTTTCGGCCTGCTGCTGGGCGCGCTGCTGGGCGGGTGGTTGTCGGACCGGCACGGACGCAAATCCATTCTGGTCAGTTCGGTGGTGGCCTTCGGCGTGTTTTCGCTGTTCACCGCCGCCGCGCACGACATTACCCAGCTCACCTGGGCTCGGTTGTTCACCGGTTTCGGTCTCGGCGGCGCCATGCCGAACCTGCTTGCGCTGGTCACCGAGGAATCTTCCGAGCGCTCGCGCCACGCCAATCTCACCGTGGTGTACGCCGCCATGCCCATCGGCGGTGCGCTGGTGAGCCTGATCGCGATGATGGTGCCCATCGACAACTGGCGGCTGATGTTCATTGCCGGCGGCGTGTTGCCGCTGATCGTGGCGCCGCTCATGGCGCGCTATCTGCCGGAGTCGGCGGAATTCCAGGCGAAGCGCGCGTCGGCCGTGCTGGGTGCCAGCGTGCCCGTCAACCGCTGGCGCCAGGTGATGGGCGAGGGTCGGGGCTTGAGCTCGCTGTTGTTGTGGATCAGCTTTTTTCTGGGATTGCTCATCCTGTACCTGCTGCTCAACTGGCTGCCCACGCTGATGATCGGCCGTGGCATGAGCCCGGCCAGTGCCGCGCTGGCGCAGATCGCGTTCAATGCCGGTGGCGCCGTGGCGGCGGTCGGCCTGGGCCGATTTCTCGGCGGTCCGCATCGGCTGCCGGCCGTGAGCATCACCGTCATCGCCATGCCGCTGCTGGTGTGGATGCTGGCGCGCTCGCAGGGGCAGGGCGCGGACGCGGTGTTCATCGTGTTGGCGCTGGGCTGCGCGGTGCTGGCGCTGCAGGCGTTTCTGAACGCCACGGCGCCGACGATCTACCCGGTGCTGGCGCGCGGCTTCGGGGTCGGCGTCGCGGTCGCGATGGGTCGGCTGGGCGCGGTGGTGGGACCCAAGCTCGGCGGCGTGTGGAAGGCGGCGGGATTGTCGACACCGCAGCTGTTATTCAAACTTTTGCCCATCGTGATTCTGGCCAGCGTGGCGACGTTGGTGCTGGCCCTGGCCAGCGGACGGCTGATGCGCGGCGCGGGGAAGTGCCGTAACGGAAACGTGAAGGAAAGATGAGCCGCGCGAGACGCGGCCATCGCCCGCACCGGGTCGGCTGCTGCTGCCGTCAAATCGGCAAAGTTCGGGCGCGGCGTTACCCTGTACAGTTACCAGGAGGAATACTACAAGCACGAGATGACACTGGAGGACTGCCTCGCGGAACTTGCGTCCATCGGTGCGACGGGTGTTCAGTTGATTGCCAGGAAATGGTCCCCAATTATCCGAATCCTCCCCAGGCCTGGGTGGATGAGTGGCATGCCATGGTGGCCAAGTACCGCTTGGTGCCGACCAACCTCGACACCTTCGTCGACATCTACGTCGGCGGTCATCGCACCCTCTCACTGCAGGAGTCGGTCGATGTGCTCGTCGGCCAGATCAAACTGGCTAACCGCATGGGATTTCCGGTGGTACGGCCGACGACTGGGCCAGTAGAACAATCCGCGACCGACATGATCGAACGCGCGCTGCCCACCGCGGAGAAGCTCGACGTGCGCATTGCCCCGGAGATCCATGCGCCGATCCCCATTCAGGGAAAGTACATCGAATCCTATCTCGAGCTGATCCATCGCACGGGCACCAAACACATGGGGTTCACGCTCGACTGCGGCGTATTCTGCACGCGTCTGCCGCGTGTAATGCTGGACTACTGGCTGCGTCACGGTGCGCAGCCACAGATCGCCGACTATGTCTCGAAGGCCTACGAAGACGGTCAGCCGTCGGACAAGATCGTGGCGGCAGTCCAGAAGATGAATCCCACGGAACCCAACATGGGATTGGCCTACACGGCATTCGGCTATGGACCG
>JAFEGC010000034.1 GCA_018240265.1 Pseudomonadota bacterium
CGCGGGCAGCGCCACCGAGCGGCCGATGATGTCCCGCGCCTTGTCCACCGCGCCCTGCAGCGAGCGGCCGGCGACGTTGAACGTCACGCTGATGCGCCGCTGGCCGCCATCGTGCTCGATGGCATAACGGTTCTGCCCCACCCGCAGATGCGCCAGCTGCGACAGCGGCACGGGACCCAGCGGGCTTGCGATCATGAGCTGCCCGAGCCGCGCCGGCTCATGCCGCACCGGGTCCGGCAGCAGCAGCACCGCATCCACGGTGCGCATGCCGGTGAATGTCTGGCCCACCGTGGCGCCGGCGTAGGCCGTCTCGATGGCATCCAGCACGTCCTGGGATTTGAGTCCCACCGCCGTCAACGCCGCAGGCTGGAGCTCGATGGCGATGGCGGGCGTGCCGCTCTGGCGCTTGAACTGCAGATCGACGATGCCTCGCACCCGGGCGAGCGCCGCCACGATGCGATCGCCACACTGATCCAGCGCGTCGAGATCCTCGCCGAACACCTTGATGGCCACCTGCGCCGTCTCACCACTCAAGCTTTCGCTGATGCGATCGCCGAGAAAGGTGACCACCTCGCTCTGGATGCCGGGATAGCCCTGGATGATGCCGCGTAATTCCTCCTGCGCCGCCGCCTGGTCCACCGCGGCGTCGGGTTTCAGCTCGATGTGAAATTCACTGCGATGCGGGCCCCAGGTGTCCTCGCTCAGCTCGGCGCGGCCGATCTGCTGCTCCACGCTCTGCACGTAGGGAAGCTTCAGGAGTTGCGCGCTGACGCGCTTGCCGACGCCGAGCATTTCGCCCAGTGAGGTGCCGGGCACCGCGCTGCTAACCTGCATCACGAAGTGGCCCTCGCGAAAATCCGGCATGAACGTGCCGCCCAGGAAGGGGAGCGCTGCCACCGCGGCGGCGAACAGCGCGATCAGCACCGCGGCCACGGCCGCGAAGCGCGCACCGACCAATTGCACCAGCCGTTCCTGCCAGGCCTTCAGGCGCAGCAGCCAGCGGCTCTCAGGTTGCGCGTCGTGGTGGCGTAGCAGCAGCGCGCACAGCGCAGGCGTCGCAGTCAACGCCACCAGGAGCGAGGCCACCACCGCCAGAATGAAAGACAGCGCCAGCGGGCCGACGAAATGACCCTGCACGCTAAAGGTGAACAGCTCCGGCAGGAACACCGCGACCACCACGGCGGTGGCGTAGATGACGGGGCCGCGCACTTCCAGGCTCGCCTCCAGAATCACCGCGAGGCGCGGTTGCGGTGCCGGAAGCGATGCGTTCAGGCGCAGGCGCCGCAGGATGTTCTCGATGCCGATGATGGCATCGTCCACCAGCACACCGAGAGCCACCGCGAATCCGCCCAGGGTCATGGTGTTGAGCGTCTGCCCGCGATGATCCAACACCAGTACCGCCGCCAGGAGCGACAACGGAATGGCGGTGAAGGCGATGAGCGCAGCGCGCAGGTCGCGCAGAAACACGTACAGTACGGCGAGGATCAGCAGCGCACCGATCAGCAGCGAATTGCGCAGCCCGCCCAATGCGCGCTCGATGAAATTCGCCGGGCGGTGCAGGCCGGGGTACACCGTGATGCCCTGCGCGCGCAGCGAGGGGCTAAGATCGGCGAGCGCCTGCTCCACCGCCCGCGTGGTCGCCAGGGTGTTGGCGCCGTACTGGCTGGCCATGGACAGCAGCACGCCGGGCTGTCCCATGATGAGCGCATCGCCGAATTTCAGCGCCGGCGCGACCTGCACGGCGGCAAGATCGGCGATGCGCACCGGCACGCCGTTGCGCATGGCCACCACCGCCTGAGCCAGCGCCTGCGGATCGGGCTTCGGGATCGGCGATTGCAGCAGCACACGTTGCGTGCTCAAGTCGATGAAGCCGGCGCCGCGCAGCGCCAGCGCGGCGCGCGCCGCATCGCCGACCTCCGTGAGCGTGACACCGAAACTCGACAGCTTGGCGGTGTCCGGCACGATCTGGATCTGGCGCACATCGCCGCCGAACACGATGACGTGCGCCACGCCCGGCACTGCCAGCAGACGTGGCTTGACGGTCCAGTCGGCAACATCACGCAAAGTGAACGCATCGAGCTTGTCCGACACCAGGCCGACTTCGAGCAGATCCATGGTGCTCGACACCAGCGGCGAGAGCTTCGGTGAGGCCACGCCCGCCGGCAGGCTGCTGCCCAGCTCCGACAGCCGCTCCGAGATACCCTGGCGCGCGACGTGCACGTCCACCTTGTCATCGAAGGTGACGGTGATGACGGACAGGCCGGGGATGGATTCCGAGCGCAGGGTGGCCAGGCCCGCCGCGCCATTGATCACGCTTTCGATGCGCCGCGTGACCAACTCCTCCACCTGTTGCGGCGCGAAGCCCGGCGCCTCGGTCTGGATGTCCACCTGCGAGGGCACGAATTCGGGGAACACGTCGAGCGGCGCGCGCAGGGCGCCCCAGCCGCCAAGGAGCAATGCGAGCAGGCTCAGCGCGCTCACCGCCCCGGCGCGGCGCACGCACAGCCCGACCAGCCAGCGCATCACTCCTCGGTCTCGCTCGCGCCGGCCTCGCGCGCCAGCAGGAGCCCCGCGCCTGCGATCACGATGGCATCGCCGGCGGCAATGCCAGACTTGGCGAGATAGCCGTCGCCGATGATGCGGGTAGCGTCAATTTCCACGCGGCGGAATTGGGCGGTGTCCCCGCCGGTGCTGGCCTCAACGCCCGCGCCAACACTCGCTTTCGAGCTGCCCGCGCTCCCAGGAGCGTACGTGCGTACATAACACCAGTACCGCCCGTCATGGATCACCGCCGCTGCACGCGGCACAACGATGCCGTTGCGCGACTCACCGGCCGCGGCCCAGGCGCGCAGATGCTCGCCCTCGCCGACCGCATCGGTCTTGAGCAGCGTGAAGAAACTGCGGCCCGGCACGGCCATATCCGCCGGCGCATCCCAGATCGCATCCGCCGGCCAGGATTCGGGCCCCTCGCCCACGTTCAGCGGCTCGAAGCGCAGCTCGCGCGGCGCGGCGCCCCGCAGCGTGCCGGTGGGGAAGGTCACACGCACCAGCTTCAGTTCGCCGTTCGCCAGCCGCGATAACGTCGCGCCCTGCGTGGCGCCGCCCCAGGGAGGACGCAGGCCGAGCGCGACGGAAAACTTGCGCCGCGCCAGTTGCAGGGCCGCGTCATCCGCGGCCGCCTGGCGCTGCGCGCTCTCCAGGCTTTCCGCCGGAAAGGCGCCGGGCGTATCCGCCAGGCGCCGGATGCGCTCCAGCGCCGCATGGCTCTGCCGCACCGCCGCCTCGGCCGTGGCGACATCGGCAACGGCCTGCGCGATCAACTCGTGGCCCAGCACCGTGGCATAGCCTTCCACCTCGGCACGGAACGCAGCGCTAGTGGCCGGCCGGGTTTCGATGCCGAGCTTGCCGGCCTGCTCGGCGGACAGCGTTACGCCTTCTTCACCCGCCGTGCTAGATTGATCGCCCCCCGTTTTCGTTTCGCCGCCCGCCGAACCCGTCGGCGCAGAGGCTGGATGACAGGCCGCCAGCATCGCCATCAGCAACGCCGCGCCACACAGCCGGCCGGGAACTCTCTCGTCACGCATCGAAACACCCCTATCCGAACTCAAGGCGCCGCCGCGGACTGCTGCCAGCCGCCGCCCAGCGCCTTGTAGAGATTGATCACGGACCGCAGTCGCGCCAGCCGGTACTGGCTGAGCTGATCGCGCGCCGCCTGGAGCGATCGCTGCGAATCCAGCACGTTCAGGAAATCGCCTGAGCCGGCGCGAAAGCGCGCCTGCGCCGCCGCGAAGGCGCGCTCACATTGATCGAGATTTTCCTGCTGCAAGTCACGCTGCCCTTGCAGGTGGGAGACGGCCGACAGCGCATCCTGTGTATCCTTGAGACTGGCGAGCACGGCGCTGCGGTAGGTCGCCAGCAGCTCCTGTTCCCGGGCGCGCGCCTCATCGCGCACGGCACGACGGCGGCCGCCGTCGAAAATGCTCTGCACCACGCCCGCGGTGGCACTGAACGCCGGGCCGGTACCGGCCAGCGTGGTAACCGCCGCCTGCACGGCGGGGTTCTGCATACCGCCCGCCAGCGTCAGCGTGATGCTGGGAAACATCGAGGCGCGCGCCACCTGCAAATCCGCATGGGCGGACTGCAGCGCATACTCGGCCGCAGCCACGTCGGGACGGCGCCGCAGCAGCTCCGAGGGGAGCCCTGCCGCGACCTCCGGCACCGCCAGCGTCGCAAGCAACGTGCCGTTCACCTCGAAGCCCTGCGCTACGCGGCCGAGCAACAAGGCCAGCGTGGCGCGGGCCTCGCCTTCCACCTGCTCCAGCGCCGGGATGACAAGGCGGGCATTGGCCACCGCGGCGCGCTGCGCCGCCAGCTCCATCGCGCCCACGGCGCCGGCATCGAACCGCGCCTGCACCACGCTCAGCACATCCTGCGCGATGCGCAGGTTGGAACGGGCGATGTCCAGCCGCTCCCGCGACGACAGCACTTGGAAATAGGTATCGGCCACCGCCGCCGAGGTGGTGAGCGCGACGGTATCGGCCTCGGCCCGGCTCGCCAGCGTGGACCAGCGCGCGGAACGGCCGAGCGCGGCGTTCCTGCCCCAGAAATCCAGCTCGTAACTGGCGGAGAGCAGCGCCGACCAGTCGGTCTCGCGCGCGCTCTCACCGCCCGTGCGGCCGGTCACGCGGGTGACGTCGGCGCCGAAATCCACGCTGGGAAGCCGCGCGGCACCTGCGGCCCGCGCCCGGGCCAGCGCCTGCTGCACCCGCGCCTGGGCCGCCGCCCGATCGAGATTGCCGCGCGCGGCCTCATCCTCCAGCGCGGATAGCTCCTCGCTCCCGAAGGCGCGATACCAGCCCGGCCGCGGCCAGGCATCGCCGCCGCCGGGGGCCGCCTGCTCGAATGCCGCCGGGAGCGAAGGCTGCACGGCATCCGTGCGCACCGCCGGCGTACTGCAGGCCGCGCAAACCAGGGCTCCCGCGGCGATCGAGATGAGGAGCCATTTCATCTGCATGACGGAGGACACTAGCATCAGGCCGAATGCGCTTTCCTTGTATTTTTGTAAGCCACGCGGTGCCGCGCCGTGGATGCATTAACATGTTGGGCCGTGTCGGACCTGCCCATTCTGCTCATCGAAGATGATCGATTCGTGGCCGAATCGGTCCAGCAGGCGCTCATGCAAAGTGAGTTCCTCGTACAGCATGCCGCCGACGGCCTGGAAGGCCTGCGTCTCGCGCGCTCGTCGCAATACCAGGTGCTGGTGGTGGATCGCATGCTGCCCGGCCTCGACGGCTTGAGGCTGGTGAAACAGCTGCGCGCCGAGGACGTGACCACCCCGGCGCTGTTCCTCACCACCATGAGCGGCATCGATGACCGCGTGCACGGCCTGGAAGCCGGCGGTGACGATTACCTGGTCAAACCCTTCGCCATGGTCGAGCTGGTGGCGCGCGTGCGCGCGCTGGCGCGCCGGCCGGCGGCGCAGAACCGGCCCACGCAGCTGCGCGCCGGCGGACTGCAGCTGGACTTGCTGCAGCGGAGCGTGCAACGCGACGGCCATGCCATCGAGTTGCTGCCGCTGGAATTCAAGCTGCTCGAATACCTGGTGAGCCATGCCGGCCGCGTGGTGACGCGCAGCATGCTGCTGGAAAATGTCTGGAACATCCATTTCGATCCGCAGACCAGCGTGGTGGAGAGCAACATGAGCCGGCTGCGCGCCAAGTTGAACGCCCATGGCGGAGCGGAACTGATCCAGACCATCCGCGGAACCGGCTATCGGCTGGTCGCGTCGAGCGATGCTGCCTAGAATCCTGCGCACCGAAAATTTCCGGCTCGCCGCGCTATTCGTGGTGTGCTTCCTGGCGCTGGCGACGGTGCTGGGCGCCATCGTCTACTGGCAGGTGCAACAAGCCCAGACCGCAACGCTGCTCGATGCCGTCGACGCCGACATCGCCACCATCCGCAACGGCTTTCGCGACGAGGGCGTCAAGGAAGCGCGCGAGATCGTGCAACAGCGCCTGGGCTCGTCCGAGTATCAAGCCGCTCACGCCCCCATCGGCTACCTGCTGTTGCAGGACACGCAAAAAGGCTGGGTGGCGGGAAATTTGCCGGCCATGCAGCCGTGGACGGGTCTGCTTACCATTGCCGAGCCGGGCAATCGCCGCGGCGCGGCGGGCAGCATGTTGGGCCGCGGCGAATTCCTTTCGCCCACGCTGTACCTGTTCGCCGCGCGCGATCTTGCGCCGATGGTGGCGATGCGCACGCACATTCTCAAGGCCTTCGCCTGGATCGCCGCCGTGGCCCTGGTGCTGGCGATCGCCGGCGGATTGTTCTACAGCATGCGGTTCATGCGGCGGATCGATGTCATGGCCACCACCTGCCACGCCATCGTCGGCGGCCGCTTCTCCGAGCGCATGCCGCTGCGCGGCAGCGGTGACGAACTGGACCGGCTGGCCCTGTCCATCAACGCCATGCTGGATCGGATCGAGGCCTTGCTGGACAATCTACGCCAGGTCTCCAGCGACATCGCACACGATCTGCGCACGCCGCTGACGCATCTGCGCCAGCGCCTGGAAAACGCCCTGTCGCAGTCGCGCAGCGCCGAGGATCATGCCGCTGCGGTGACGCTGGCCATCGGCGATACCGATGAGCTGCTGCGCGTATTCAACGCCCTGCTGCGTATTTCGCAGATCGAGGCTGGCTCACGCATGGCAGGTTTGACTCCGCTGAACCTGGACCAGACGCTCGATCGCCTGTACGAGACATACCTGCCGGTGGCCGAGGACAGCGGTCACGTGCTGAGCCGGCACATCAGTCCCCGTCTTGCAATGCGCGGCGATGCCGAACTGCTCATGCAGCTGTTCGTGAATCTGTTGGAGAACGCGCTGCGCCACACGCCCGCAGGCACGCACATCCAGTTGAGCGCGCACAGCGCGGCGAATCGCATCACGGTGAGCGTGACCGATTCGGGGCCGGGCATCCCGGCGATCGAACGCGACAAGGTGCTGCGGCGTTTCTATCGGCTGTCGCGCAGCCGCTCCACGCCGGGCAACGGCCTGGGACTTGCGCTCGCAGCCGCCATCGTGAATCTGCACGGCGGCGCGATCGAGCTGGACGACCAGGCGCCGGGCCTGCGCGTGAGCGTGACCTTTCCAGCCTGCGCGTGAGCGTGACCTTTCCAGCCTGCTCCGCGGCTCCGCCCGTCGCGGGTGCGGCCGATGTCGAGGATGTTTGCCTCACTCCTTCCCATGCTGTGCCGAAGCAATCCTCGCCGCGACCACACCCTTGATATCGGCGATGGCGACCACCAGCGCCTCGATCCCCCGCCGGCCGCTCACTTGAAAATGGATGGCGCGCGTCTCGTCCTCCTCCACACTCTGGTCGTGTTCCAGTGCCAGATCCAGGACGGCGTAACCGCGCCCGGTGCACATTTGCATGACTTTCTCGACGGCACCCTTCCCCGGGGTGTAACGCACGTGGACTTCGGACTGTTCGGATAGAATGCGCTGGGCCAGCCGCGCGTAACCGAACACCACGATGAAGTGCCCGGCGGCCACGAACAAGGCCAGCAGCGGCAGGCCTGCGCCGCAGGCCATGCCTACGCCAGCCGTCAGCCAGATGATCGCGGCGGTGGTCAGCCCACGCACTACGTCGCGTTGCACGAAAATGACCCCACCGCCGATGAAGCCAATGCCGGAGACAATCTGCGCTGCGACCCGTGAAGGATCCAGCATCACGGAATTGCGCACGATGACGTCATCGAACCCGTATTTCGACACCAGCATGATGAGCGCCGCGGCAACGCCCACCAGGGTGTGAGTGCGAAGCCCCGCGCTCTTGGCACGGAACTCGCGCTCAAGCCCAATCAGCGAGGACAGCACGAAGGCGAGCGCGAGCTCACTGAATTGCAGCCAGGACTGGCCGCGCGGCTCGACGTTGAGAAAATCCAGAACGTGCATGGGTTGCTCCTTGAATCCGATGTCGCGGGAGCATAAGCATGGAGCTCAAGTCCTGCCAAGACCCCGTGCCAGCCGCCTGGACGCCACGAGGCCGCGGTGCCGCGGTGCCGCGGTGCCGCGCCGGGAGATGTCCGCATGCACCGTCACGGGAGCCCTTCCGCAATCAGGTCTTGATCGACCTCGGCGATGCGCCGCGTGCCGGTGAGCGCCAGCGCCACGCGCAGTTCGGCTTCGATGAGCGAGAGTAGCCGCGCAACGCCAGCGCCGCCCTGCGCACCGAGCGCATATGCCCAGGCCCGCCCGAGCAGCACGCCCTTTGCGCCCAGCGCCAGCAGTCGCAGCACGTCGAGTCCCGAGCGCACGCCGCCATCGGCGAGCACCGTGAGCCGCTCGCCCACGGCCTGTGCGATCACCGGCAGTGCCCGCGCGCTCGACAGCGCGCCATCGAGCTGCCGCCCGCCGTGATTCGATACCACGATGCCGTCGGCACCGAGCGCGGCCGCCTGGCGCGCATCCTCCGGATCCAGGATGCCCTTGATGATCAGCGGCCCCTTCCACTCGCCGCGGATGAAATCCAGGTCGCTCCAGCAGATGGAAGGGTCGAAGTTCGTGCGCATCCAGGCGAAGAAATCATTGATGCCGGTGCGGCCGCGCAGGAGTGGCGCGATATTGCCGAGCCCGTGCGGCCGGCCCCACAGGCCCACATCCCAGGCCCAAGCCGGCCGCGCCAGCGCCTGCGCAAAACGCCGCGCCGCGCCGTACGGACCAGGCGCGCCAGCCAGCCCTGAGCGATAGTCGCGATAGCGGGTGCCGGGCACCGCCATGTCCACCGTGAACACCAGCGCCGAGCAGCGCGCCTGCACCGCCCGCGCCAGCAGTTCTTTCATGAAGCCCCGGTCGCGGATCATGTAAAGCTGGAACCAGAAGGGCGCGCCGGCGGCGGCCGCGACTTCCTGAAGTGAACAGGCCGAGACGGTGGACAATGTGAAGGCAATGCCGGCGCGCTCGGCGGCGCGCACCGCCTGACATTCGCCGCGCCGCGCATTCAGCCCCGCAAGCCCGACGGGACCGAGCGCCACGGGCATGCTGAAGCGCTGGCCGAACAACTCCACCGACAGGTCGAGGTCGGCCACATCGCGCAGTACCCGCTGGCGCAGCGCGATGGTCGCGAGATCCTCCATGTTCCGGCGCAGCGTCACTTGCGAGAAGGAACCACCGTCGATGTACTCGAACAGGAAATGCGGCAGCCGTCGGCGCGCGGCTTCGCGAAAATCGGCAACGTCGGCGATGATCATTGGGTTCTATCCTCCAGTTGCGGTACGAGCCGCGCAGGGTTGCCGCCGGTTTTCTCGGAATGCGCAGGCATCTGCAACGTGTCTTAAGAAGCTGAGGAGCAAAGGCTAGGCGGGAAAGGAAACACCCCAGCCGGCAAGCACATCCCACCCATCACGCGTGGGTCCGATGCGCGCCGGCGTGCGCGACAGACGCGGCGCAGGTGCCGCCTGCCGCAGGCCCTGGTGATGCACGAAGCCCTGCCGGCCGCGAAGATGCGCATGGTCGGGTGCCTGCTCCAGTTCCAAGACCGGCGCCGTACAGGCATCCACGCCTTCGAGCAGTTCGCACCACGCTGCCTGCGTGCGCGAGCGAAACAGCGTGGCCAACTCCTCGCATTGCCGCGGCCAGTTTGCGGCATCACCCAGTTCCTGCAACAGTCCGGGGCGCGCACCGACGGCGCGCAAGAGCGATTCATAGAACCTCGGCTCCAGCGCGCCCACCGACAGGTAGCGTCCATCGGCGCATTCGTAGCAACGATAGTTGGGGGCGCCGCCGGCCAGCGGATTGCGCGCCCGATCCATCGACAGGTACTTCCCCGGCAGGAGTCCCGCGAAGAAGCTCATCAGCGAGTTCACGCCATCGACAATGGCGGCATCCACCACTTGCCCGCGCCCGGATCGCTCGCGCTCGAACAGTGCCGCAAGGATGCCCACCGCCAGATACAGCGATCCACCACCGAAGTCACCCACCAGGTTCAGAGGAGGCGACGGCGCACGTCCGGGTTCCCCCATCGCGGCGAGTGCGCCGGTGAGCGCGATGTAATTGAGATCATGACCGGCCTTGTGCGCCCAGGGACCGTCCTGCCCCCAGCCCGTCATGCGGCCATAGACGAGGCGCGCATTGCGCGTGCACAGCACCTCGGGGCCCAGGCCCAGCCGCTCCATCACGCCGGGGCGCATGCCCTCGATGAGCACATCGGCCTGATCGGCAGCCGCGCAGCAGACGCCACGGCCCGCTTCGCTGTGCAAATCGAGCACCAGCGCGGCGCGGCCCCGATCAACGATGGGGTTGGGCCAGCCATTGCCACCCGGACGGTCGATGCGCACCACCTCGGCACCGAGATCGGCGAGCAACATGGCACAGTGGGGTCCGGGCCCGATGCTGGTGAACTCGAGCACCTTGACGCCCGCCAGCGGCGCCGGCTGATCGCTACCGCTCACGGCAGATCCCATGCGACGATCATGCGCCGGATGTCCAAGTTTGCGCGTCGCATCGCGATATGTTCGCGTTCCCGTACAATTTCAAATCCTAATGCGCGAAGCGCGGTCACGACACGCCTGAGCAGAGTGCGCATGCCAAGAGTCTATCATTCGGAGGGTTGAAATTTGCCGGCTGAGGGATTCGAACCCCCGACCCACGGTTTACAAAACCGTTGCACTACCACTGTGCTAAGCCGGCATCGTAATGGGCATTATAGCGGACACTCCCGGTTGCGCGCCCCACTCCCCTGTTAGTATCGTGCGCCATCGCTCAAGAGCCCCGGCATGAACCACGACCCTACTCTTGCGCCGGCTGGCTTTCCACAGCCGCCGCCGCTGGCACCCCAGGTAAACAGCCGCTGGCGGCGGATCTTCGGCATTCTGCTGATGCGGCTGGTCGGCTGGCGCATCGTCGGTAACCTGCCCAATACTCGTAAGTTCGTGCTCATCGTCGCGCCGCACACCTCGAACTGGGACTTCTTCTACGGCGCGCTCGCTTACTTCGTGCTGCGCCTGGACACGACCTGGCTGGTGAAGGAAACCGCCATCCGCGGTCCGCTCGGCGCCCTTGCCAAACACTTTGGCGCGGCGCCCATCGACCGCAGTCATGCGAACCACGTGGTGCAGGCCTACCTGCGCGAGTTCCAAAAGCGCGAGCGCATCTGCCTCACCATCACACCCGAGGGCACTCGCAAGAAGGTGCCGGAGTGGAAGCGCGGTTTCTACCACGTGGCCGTCGGCGCCAAGGTTCCCATCCTGCCGGTGGCCTTCGATTATCGCACCCGGCACATCGTGCTCAATCACCCGATCCAACCGACGGGTGACATCGATGCGGACCTGCCGCGCATCAAGCAATATTTCTGCAAGGAAATGGCGCGACACCCGGAGCAGTACTGAAGGCTCCGCTCAAGCGTAGCGGATATCTCCAGCCTTGCTTGCCTTGCCGGCCCGGCACGCCTGCGCCACATCCCGCAGATCCTTCATGAACAGATCGGCTTCCGCATCGCCAAAAGCCGCATCCAGCGTGATGGTGATGGCCTCGGGGTGATGCAATCCCAGCATGATCCAGCCCTTTTCCAGCAATCCCTGATACAAGGCGCCGGTGTCACCGTGCTCCGAATGAAAGTGCAGAGGCATGACATCCACATCCCACATGCGAAGACCCTCGATGGCATTCACCTCCCGCACCAGGCGCTGCTTCATGACCAGGAGTTGTCGCGCCAGGCGCAGGTACCCTTCCCGCCCCAGATAGCTCATCACCGCCCAGGCCGCGAAAATGGAGCCGGCCGAGCGCGAGCCGGAGAATCCCGCAAGCTTGTAAAGCCCGAGGAAGTGATCCTCGACAGCCACGTAGTGATACTGCTGCAGATCGTCCTCGCGCCAGAAAATTGTCGAGGCCGGCTTGGGGCAGTAACCATATTTGTGCAGGTCGGCGGAAATCGACATCACGCCGGGCACGCGGAAATCCCAGGGAGTCAGCTTCTCGCCCAGCTCTTCCAGGAAAGGCGAGATGTAGCCGCCCACGCAGGCATCCACGTGCATCCACAGCCCCGCATCCGCGGCCACCTTGGCGATGGCCGGTATCGGATCGATGCGCGCGTAATGCCAGGTGGGGGCGGAGGCTGCCACCATGATGGTATCGGCGTTGATCGCCGCGGCGATGTTCTTCGCGATACCGCGCCCGTTCTCGTCCAGGTCGGTGGTGATGATGTCCATGTCGAGATAGCGGGCCGCCTTCTGGAACGACGGGTGGATGGTGAACGGTGCCACGACGTTGGGCTTGCGCACCTGCGGCCGCTTCGCCCGTGCCCATTCCTTGGCCGCGTGCAGCGCGGAGAAATTGCTTTCGGTGCCGCCGCTGGTGAAATTGCCGGTGGAAGTGGCGGTGGGATGCAGCAGGCTCACGCCCATGGCGATCACCTCCTGCTCGATGGTCTGCATGTACGGCAAGTACAGCGAAAAAAAACCGTTGTCGGACATGAACTGCTGGAAGGCGTACTTGCCCACTTCCTGCACGTCCTTCGGGCCGCGGAAGGCGCGCGCGAAATGCGCATGTGGTTCCGGCACCTGGATCTGCGCCAGATGCTGTTTGATCGCCTCGAAACTCATGCCCGTCTGGGCCAGGGGTTTTACGATTCTGGTATCCGATGTCATGACTCGAATCCTCCGTTAGCGGGGTTTGCGCACATTGATCGGCGGCACGCGATCTATCCACGGCCGCGCGCGTTCGAGCTGTCCTGCCAGCGCGAACAACGTCACCTCATCGGCCAAGCGGCCGGCGAACTGCACGCCGACCGGCAGGCCGTCCGGCGTCCAATGCAGCGGCACCGACATCGCCGGCTGGCCCGACCCATTGAACATGGCACAGTAGCAGCAGAAATCCATCAGTTTTCGTATCCACTGCGCGGCGTCCACGCCTTCCTCGTCGGCGTTCAGGATGCCGAGTGGAATAGGCGGCGAACTCAATACCGGCGAAAGCCACACATCGCAGCTCTCGAAGAACCCTCCGAGCCGGCGGCTCACGGCATTGACCAAGGCCAGCGCATCGTGCAAATCGACGGCACTCATGGTAGAGCCATGGCGCAGCAGGGCACGGCTGGTCGCCTCGAACGTCTCGGGGCCGACCTTGCGCCCCGTCGCGCGGCATACCATCTGCACCGCGGCGGCCATCACCGGCGCCGCCACGTCACGGAAAATGGCGCAGGTTTCTTCATGTGTAACTTCGGGCGAGGCCTCGAACACGACGTGTCCCAGGCTCTCGCACAACCGCGCCGCATCCAGCACCGCCTGCCGGCACTCGGGGTGCAAGGCGGGCGCTCCCGCCGGCGGCGTCACCGAAAAGGCGATGCGCAGCCGCCGCGGATCGCGGCGCGATGCTTCCAGGAACGTCATCGGCGGCGGCGGCAACATGAGGCGCGCGCCGACATCCGGCCCCGCGGTGGCATCCAGCATCGCCGCGCTGTCGCGTACGCTGCGGCTGACGATGAGCTCGCAGCCCAGCCCGAAGATGGCATCGTCCTGATCCGGTCCCACCGGCTGGCGTCCACGCGAGGGCTTCAACCCGAACACGCCGCAGCACGAGGCCGGCGCGCGGATCGAACCGCCGCCGTCGTTGGCATGCGCGATGGGCACCATGCCGGAGGCCACCGCCGCGGCCGCGCCACCGCTGGAGCCGCCCGCGGTGCGCGCCGGATTCCAGGGATTGCGCGTCGGCCCGTGCTTCACCGGCTCGGTGGACACGCTGGCGCCGAACTCGGGGATATTGGAGCGGCCCACCGCGACCACGCCCGCCTTCTTGAAGCGCACCGCCAATTCGCTGTCGTGCGGGAACTGCACACCCTCGAACAGGCGGCTGCCGCATTCGGAGGGCACGTTGGCGAAATGCGCACCCACGTCCTTGATGAGAAACGGTACGCCCTCGAAAACGCCGGTCCGCGGTCCTTCGCGCAGCGCGCGCTGCGTCTCGGCCGGCACCCTGGCGATGACGGCGTTGAGCTGGCCGTTCAAGCGTTCGATGGCCTGATCCGCCACGGCGGCGAGCTCGGCCGCGCTCACCTGCTTCGACTTGACCAGCTCGCCCAGGCCGACGCCGTCGTGTTGCGCGTATTCTTCCAGCTTCACGAATCGCTCCTTTAGAAGTTGTACGAGACATCCGCTCCGAACGTGCGCGGAGCGCCCCAGAAGTCGAGCGTACCAATCAGCGAAGTGGCTCGCACCACACTCTGCTTGTAGAGCTTGTCGGTGAGATTGCGCCC
>JAFEGC010000350.1 GCA_018240265.1 Pseudomonadota bacterium
GCGCCTTCCAGCCACAGCCGGCGTTCCAATTCCGGCCGCTGACGGTGAGACCCCGCGGCCTGCAATGCCAACCACTCCAGCGCAAAGATGGCACCGCGCGGCTCATCCTCCCAAGTGACGTGCAACGCATCGGCCTGCCACGCGGCTTCGCGGATGCGCGGCGCCGGCGGCAAGTCCAGAATGTCGATGAGTCGCTGGCCGCTGTGCGGGTCGCGGTCCTCGCAGCGATTGTCGCGCAGCCACAGGCTGTCCAGGCGCGTGCTCGCTCCGTCGGGCCAGCGCAGGGTCAGCGCCGCCGGTTCCACCATCAGCTGCGGTAGCCGTTCAGCGCTCACTGGCGTATCTCCATGCGTCGAGAGGCGGCTTTGGAAGGGATAAGTCTCATGCGCGCTCCCCGCGAATCGCCGCCCGGCGGGCCGCCGCCCGCCTGTCCGCCAGCAGCCAGGCGGCGTAACCGCAGAACAGCAGTGCGAGGGTACGCGCCTGGCCTGCGAACAGCGAAGACACAAAAAAAGCCGCCGGCACTTTCGGATGCCGACGGCTTGAATCCAACCTCGCCTTACTTCGGCGCCGGCGTGAGGTTGAGCTTCAGCGCCGAGGCGGCCGCGTCAGCCTTGGCCTTCACGTCCTTGGCCGTGCTCACGGCTTCCTCGAGATTGTTGGCCGCGAAAGCCGCCTTGGCCTTGTCCCACAAACCGCTGGCATCGGCCAGGCTAGCCTTGGCCGAGGCCAGATCGACACCGGCGGGGAGCTTCTTGCTCTTGCTCAGGATATCCACCCGGCTCTTGACGGCATCCAGCACGCCCGGCAGAGAACCCGCGAGACCGGTCCAGTCGTCGCTCAGGGCCTTCACGATTTCGTCTTTCTTCGCCGCCGCGGCGGCGGCCAATCCTTGCGCCGCGGATAGCACGGCGGGTGCGCCCGTAATCACCGCCTTGTAATCCTGCTTGGCGAAGGAATCCTTCAGTGCGGCCAGCTTGGACTGCACGTCCGCCAGTTGATCCGGCACGTACTTGGAGGCCTCGGCCGAGGCGCCGCTGATCGCGCTCTCGATGCCGCTGATGGCCGCGGCAGCCGGCTCTTTCTGACTGGCGCAGGCCGCCAACACCAATCCGACGAACGCGACGGCCGCGAACTGGCCGAATCTTCTCTTCAATGACATGGGATGAACTCCGTGATGAGGGACGAGTGACAAGCTAAGTGATGCCGGAATTTAAATCAGGGAATGCGCAGTTTCTGGCCCGGAAAGATCTTGTTCGGATCTTTGAGGATGTCCTTGTTGGCTTCGAAGATATCCTTGTAAAGGCTCGGGTCGCCATAATACTTTTCGGCGATTCTTCCCAGGGTCTCGCCTTTCTGGACCTCATGGAACTGGCCCACCGCGGCGGCGGCCGGTGCAGCGGCGGTTGAATCCTTGTCAGCCATAGCGACCTCGCTTCATCTTAAGGTTCGAGAGGGTCGCTAGATTACTCCTGGAAGCGGCGCGAGGCGATAGCTTTATGCGAACTGCGGTCAGGCGTAGTGGCGGCGCCTCGCGGCTCGCCCCCCGTTGTTCACGGGGTTTGCGTTTTTACAATTCGCGCGCCGCCCACTCCAGCCAGCGGGCCTGGGCCTTGCGGTAGTGGCGCGGTGCGAGCTGTGCGCTGTCCAGCAGCTCCTTGAGCACCCGCCGCGCATCTTCCGTGCGCCCCAGGCGCTTGAGCAGCAGGCCATAACGCAGCCGCGCCTCGGCGCCCGGGTAGCTGCCCTCAAGCACGGCGTATTCCTGCAATGCTCGCTCGGCCTCGCCCTCCTGCTCCAGTGATCGGGCGTAAAGCAGATGCCCCTCGGTGGACTTGAAATCCGGATTGTGCTCGATGAGGCGGTCGAGGGAGGCGCGCGCCGCGGCAAACTGCCCCTGCGCGAACTGGCAGCGGGCCAGCCCCATGAGCAGCGTCGGGTCGTGTTCGAAAATGCCGGTCAGCCCGCCGGCGAAGGCCTGCGCGCTTTGCGCGAACTGGCCGCGATCGAACAGTTGCTCACCCAGGCGTTTGCGCGAGTCCACATCGCCCGACATCGCCGCCTGGGCGCTGGCCTGGCGCAGCTCCTTGTCCGGATCGATGGCACGTCGCATGCCCTTGCGGGCGCGCCGCGCCGTCTCGCCACGCAGCAGCGCAGGCAGCAGTTCTACCACGATGTAGGCCAGGGGGCCGGCGAGCGGAATCAGCGCGATGGCCCAGATCCACAGGAAATTGCGGCCCGAGCGGATGCAATGCGCGATGAGTGCCGCCTGGATCAGCAGCGATACGATCAGGTAGGCAGACACGGGCACCTTCCAGCCATTGAGGTGCGCAATTGTAAACCACGCCGCCGCCGCGCCGGTCCGCCTCCGCGGTAGCAGCCGAACCGCGCTACAGCGAGGCCACGCGCATGCGGCGTTCGACTTCGCGACAGCTGGACCAGCCGATGTTGGACAGCGAGTAGCCCAGCACGCGCTGCGAACGCTGATCCACCGTGACTTCCATTTCGCAGCCGTGCAGCCCCTGCGGCGCGCCGGCGGGATGCGCGGGCAGGAACCACACGTACACCTGCCGGATGCCAGCCGCGTCGATCTTGCGCGGCTGGCCAAAGGCTTCCTGAAGGCGATCGACAGGCTGGCCGACGCTGGCGGCGACGATGGCCGGCACCGGGCGCAGCGCGAAATCCGAGTGACCGCAGGCGGCGAGCACCGCGATCGCCGTGACCGCGGCGGCGGCGAACAAGGGCAGGGAACGTGACATAAGCGTTGGCTTCCCGAGAACTAGGTGGGAAAACCTTATGCGCCTTTACGGGTCGCGCGCCTCAGACCGGGTTCGCAACTTTCAAGGCCCGCGCATACGCGCGCCGCTTATGTAAACGCAGTACATGCGTTATGCCCGCCGGCAGGTCCTCGGCGTGGTGCACGGCCATGATCAAGGTGATGCCTCGAGCCATCAGGTTCGAGAGCAGTTCGCGCATCGCGGCGCGCTGCGACGCATCCAGCCCGGTGAACGGCTCATCCAGCAGCAGCAGG
>JAFEGC010000351.1 GCA_018240265.1 Pseudomonadota bacterium
AGAGAAGTTTCGGAGGTTCTGAGATCCTTGAAGTCGATGCCCTGCTCGCCCAAGCGACGCAGCAACCGCCCTATCCCGGAAGTTTCGCGCTGCGCATCGAAGGTGTAGATGAGTTCCGTGCCACCGGCTGCCAATTCCAGCCCGCTATCGCTCAACGCCGGCGGCAACCGTTCCAGCCGGTTCTGCAGATGCAGCGTCAACTGACGCTTGCCCAGCTTGCGCATCAGCACCGCCGTCTCCTCCACCAGCACGATCTCGCCCTTGTTGATGACCCCTACGCGGTCGGCCATTTCCTCGGCTTCCTCGATGTAATGCGTGGTCAGGATGATGGTGGTGCCGGCGGCGCGCAGCCCGCGCACCATGTCCCACATGTCACGGCGCAGTTCCACGTCCACGCCGGCGGTGGGCTCGTCCAGGAACAGCACGCTAGGCTGATGCGCCAGGGCCTTGGCGATGAGCACACGCCGCTTCATGCCGCCGGACAGCTCGATGACACGGCTGTCCTTCTTGCTCCACAGCGACAGGTCGCGCAGCACCTTCTCCAGGTGTGCCGGGTCCGGCGACTTGCCGAACAGACCGCGCGAGAAATTCACCGCCGACCAGACGGTATCGTAGTTGTAGGTGCTGATCTCCTGTGGCACCAGACCGATACGCGCGCGTGTCTGACGGTACTCGCGGCGGATGTCGAAACCGTCCACGCGCACTTCGCCGCCGCTGGCGTTCACCAGTCCGCAGACGATGCTGATCAGCGTAGTCTTGCCGGCGCCGTTCGGGCCGAGCAGCGCGAAGATCTCGCCGCGGCGGATCGCGAGATCCACGCCCTTCAGCGCCTGGAAGCCTGAGGCATAAGTCTTGGTGAGTCTGGAAACCGAAACGATCACGATGCTTCGCTTGACTTCCCGGCGCCGCTCAGCGCACCGTCACCCGTATGCGGTCCAGCACCTGCCCGCGCGCATCGAGCAGCGCGAAGCGGTGCGACCCGCGCACCGGCGTGAAATACAGCGCCGCCGAGGCAGGGCCTAGAATGGAATCGTTGTAGCTAATCTTCATGCCGGCCGATACGCCCTGAGCCTTGACCGGAACACGCTGGGCGTGCAACGGGATGTCCGGATCCACGGCGATGATCATACCATTGGCGGGCGAGACCAGTCGCGCCACGCGCGCCGCGGGCGCCAGCGCCCGCACCTGGCTCATCTGCGTTCCAGCCAGAAACCATTCCCGGCGCGGCGTTTCCACCGCCGGTGTGAAGCGCACCTCGGCGGCCACCACGGTGGGCGGCGGCGGCGGAGCGCGGTCGCGTGGCAGAGCGCTCAGCACTTCGTGCCACACCGGCGCCGCGCCGCTCACGCCGCTGACCTCGTGCATGGAGTCGCCCTCGAAGTTACCCACCCACACCGCCACGGTGTAGTCTCGGGTGAAGCCCACGCACCAGTTGTCGCGCATGTCCTTGCTGGTGCCGGTCTTGGCCGCGCTCCAGAACGGCGTGTTCAGATGATTGTCCAGACCGAAGGTCAAGGTGCGGCCGGAGCGGTCGCTGAGCACGTCGGTGACGATGAACGCGGCATCGGCCGGCAGCAACATGCGCTCCGCGGTGCGTGGTGCATCCAGGCGCAGGCGCAAAGGCGAGAACCGCCCGCCGCGTGCCAGCACACGATACGCCTGCGCCTGTTCCCACAAACTCACCTCGGCCGAACCCAACGCCAGCGAGTACCCGTAGTAATTGCCGTCTTCGGTGATGCCTTCATATCCAAGCTGCTGCAGTCGGTTGCGAAACGGTTCCACGCCGGTGAGCAGCAAGGTGCGCACGGCCGGCACATTCAAGGAACTGGCCAGCGCGGTGCGCACGCTGACCAGTCCCTTGAAATCGTGATCATAGTCCTGCGGCAGATATAGACCCGTGCCGGTGTCGAGGTTCAGCGGCGCATCCTCCAGGAGCGAGGCCGCCGTGAGATAGCGTCGCTCGATCGCCAGCTCGTACAGAAAAGGCTTGAGCGTGGAGCCGGCCTGGCGGCGGGCCCGCACGCCATCCACCGCCGCGGCGCGCGACAGCGAGCCGCTGGAACCGACGTAGGCCAGCACCTCGCCGCTGGCATTGTCCACCACCAGCACGGCGCCGTCGCGCACATTGTGGTCCTCCAGGTTCGCAAGCTGTACGCGCAGCGCATCGCGGGCCAGGCGCTGCAGGCGCGCGTCGAGAGTGGTCTGCACGCGCTCGCCCGGTGTGGTGAGCAGCATTGCCGCGAGCTGCGGTGCCAGCGGTTCCTGCGCCGCGGCCGACGCATCATGGTTCCCCAGTCGCGCCACCACTGCGCGCACCGCCTCGCAGCTCACAACACCACTGTGCTGGGCACGCGCGCAGGCGCGCGCCGCCAGCCGCGGCGAGGTCGCGCCGGGCTCGGGTAGCAAGGCCGCCAGCACCTCGCTTTCTGCCGCATCGAGTCCTGACGGCGATTTGCCGGCAAGTACCTGCGCGGCGGCGCCGATACCCTGGATCTCACCGCGAAAGCTCACCAGGTTGAGGTACCCTTCGAGAATCTGGCGTTTGCTCCAATGCGCTTCCAGCGCCACCGCCACGCGCACCTGGCGCCATTTTCGCCACAGACTTTGCCAGGCGTTGCCGCCACGGCGCGGCGCCTCCAGGAGAGTTGCAAGCTGCATGCTCAGGGTACTGGCGCCACGCTGGCGATCCGACAGGAGCTGCGAGCGCAGCGCGCCCAGCACGCCGCGCCAATCGACGCCGTGATGCCGGTAGAAGCGCGCGTCCTCGCCGGCCAGCAGCGCGTGGATCATGGCCGGCGATACCGCATCCAGCGGTACCCATTGCAATCGGCGCACGCCGAAATCCCGCCGCAGTGCCGCCAGCACCTCGCCGTGGCGATCCACCAGGTAGGCGGTGGAAGGGTGGTAGGCGGTGCGCACCGATTCGAACGCCGGCACCTCGACGCCGCGCGCCGCGAGCAACCACATCGCCGCGGCCAATGTCAGCGCGATCGCGGCAGTCGCGGCAGCACGAACC
>JAFEGC010000352.1 GCA_018240265.1 Pseudomonadota bacterium
CATCCGCGGCATCCCGGGCATCGTGCGCACCGAGACCAGTTTGCTGCTTTCCACCCATAAGCTATAGCGGCGTGGTCGCATGACCGGTGTGCTGGAGTACAATTGCCGGCCTGTGCGCTGCAGACGGTTGCAGGCAACAAGAGTTTATTGGGGGAAAGTCCATGTTCGCACCGCAATCCAAATCTCAACTGTCGATTCTGGCCGGGGTGCTGCTGGCCAGTTGCGCCGGCTTCGCGTACGCCGATGTCACCATCGACGAGCAGACCTCGTTGAACCTGGCCTTCATCAAGATGCACATCACCCACTCCGAGGCGATTTCCGGCGACAAGAAACGCGAAGACTCGCAGAGCCGGTGCGAGGGCTTCATGTCCATGTTCTGTCCCAAGGCCGGCCACGGCGAAATCGTGCGCCTGGACCGGAGCATGACCTATGATCTGGAGCCGGCGAAGAAACGCTACCGTGAAACCCCGTTCCCTACGCCCGCCGAGCGCAAGGAAATGCAGAGCCGCATGGAACAGGCCATGCAGAAAATGAAACAATGCGCGGCGCAGCAGCCGCAAGCCCAGCCGCAAGCGGTGGATACGTCCAAGTGCCAGATGTCGCCGGCTAAGTTGGACGTGAAGAACCTGGGGGCGGCGGGCCAGATTCTGGGCCACGATGTCCATCACACCACCATGACCATGACCTCGACCTGCACCAATGCGCAGACCGGCGATGCCTGCGACATGCAATTCGGTTTCGACAGCTGGCTTACCGATGACAAGATCGCGGGCCTCGAGGATCGCGATGCCTTCACCAAGGCCTATCTCAACAAACTGGGGCTCACCGGCGCGGAGGCTGCATCCATGGCGCGGCAGATGCAGCAGTTCCTGGCGCCTTACGCCGACCAGCTGAAAGAGCTGCAGAAAAAATCGTCGGATCTCAAGGGGCACCCGTTGCGTACGACTTTCCGCGTGTCCTATGGCGGGGCGAAGTGCGCGGCTGCCAAGAATGCCGGCAGTGGCACCGGTTCCAGCGCCGGCGGGGTCGGTGGTGCGACGGCGGGCGATGTGACCGACGCGGTGGCCAATTCCACGGCCGAAGTGGCGGCGGCCAAGGCCGCCGATGGGAGCGTGGGCGGCACCATCGCCTCGCGTACCTTGTCGAGCGTGGGCGGCAAGCTCCTGTCGGGTCTGTTCAAGAAAAAGAAGGCCGAGGGCGAGGAAACCGCCGCGGCCAAGACGCCAGCCGCCGAGGATGCCGCCACCGCGGCGGTGCCCGCCGGCATGTTGACCGTGTTGAGCATGAACATCGAGACCACGGGTATCACGCCGGGCAGCGTGCCGCAGGACAAGTTCGAGATTCCTGCCGGCTGGCAGAAAATCGAGCCGCCGGCCAAGGGCAAGGAGGAGGAGTTCACCTGCCCCAAGAGCGGCGGCAAGGACGACTGAGGCCGGAGCACGGCGGGACGACCGGCAACCATTGCTGCGGCCGGCCGTTGCCGTGGCGGCCGCCACCATTATTGGCGCGGCAACCCGCCGCGCCGCCTCATTCTTCGCCGACGGCGTGCGGACTGGGTGGCGGCGTGGACTCGCGGTCCACGCCGAAGGCGCGCCGGCCGCTCTGGCTGCCCGCCATGCGCTCTTCGAAGGTGCGCGCGAAGGTCTCTACGAACAGGTGCGGGAAACCATCCTTGGGACGCTGCGCCAGCGTGTTGTACATCTCGGCGTACAGCTCCCAGTAGCGGTTCTTGTTTTGCGAACCGAATACGCCGCGCCGGCCGGCGTGTTCGAAACGCTCGGTCAGCTCCCGCGGGTCGAGGCGGGACAGCGACTCTTCGAAAGCCGCGTGCATGGCACCCATGATGGCCGATTGATGCGCCTTGAATTCCTGGAAGCGCTCGCGGATCGCATCCACCGGGCCACCGCGCACGGTGGTGGTGGTCAGGAGCTTGCGCAGCGATTCATCCACGCCGCGCGAGAACAAATCCGGCGCATCGGCATCCAGCGGTAGGGAGATGCGGAAGCGGTTGCGAAACTCGTTGGTGGCCTGCGATACCTCAAGCAAACCCACCACCATTTCGCGCAGCAGTCTGCCGCATAACTGCAGCATCGCCGCGCGGTTCTCGGAGGACAGCGAATCCGGTTCCAGGCCCGCTCCGCGGCATAGCTCGGCGATGCCGGCGTCGATGTCGGCATCGAACAACGGCATGGCTCGGTTGCGTCCGGGCGGTACGGCCAGCGGTTCGGCCAGCCGCGCTTCGGCCGCCGGTGTGCGCTCGATTTTCAACGGCCGCGTCATCATGTGCCAGGGCGTGCCGACCTGATCCGGCGGCAGCGATTGGCCGTAGGCATCGTGCGCCGGTAGCGCGGGCTGGGACGCGGGCGCCGGGGGCGACGGGACGTCATCCTGAGGTTCGAGCAGCTCGCTCAGGTCGAGCTTCGCACCGATGTCGCCGGCGGTGGATTGCGCCACGGCGGGCGAGGGCGAGCCGCCGTCATAGGCGACGATGGCGCCTTCCTCGGGCGGGAAATCGTTGGCCTCGTCGATGCTGACCAGCATCTCGTACTCGCCCAGGCGCAGGTAGTCCCCGTCCTTTAGCTGGCGGTCGTTGGACTTACCCAGCGGTGCGTGCGCGCCGTTGACGTAGGTGCCGTTGGAGCTGCAATCGACGACGAAGTACTGGCCGGCGCGAAATTCCAGGCGGGCGTGCTTGCCCGACAGGTAGCGCTCGGGATCGGGCAGGATCCAGTCGTTGTCGGTGCCGCGGCCGATGCTGCCGCCATGCACGCCGAACACCTTGGTGGCCCCGCCTCCCAGCCTGCGAGCATGTTCACTGACGATGCGCAAGCGCAAAGCCATATCCCGAAATCTCCTGCACGATCTGACGCGGGGCGCCCAGCCCCGTATAATGGCGCAAGAGTACCCACTTGGGAGCCGCGTTGATGGCCGCGAGTCACATTTTCAAGGTTCTGTTCGTTAACCAGGGCAAGGTCTACGAGATCTACGCGCGCAAGGTGACCCACGGCAGCTT
>JAFEGC010000353.1 GCA_018240265.1 Pseudomonadota bacterium
GGTGACCGACCGGAATGATGACCGACAGGTCCAAGTTCTTGCCGCGATCGATAGCCATCAGGACTCCCGCAGCGCCGGCGCGCCGCTCCGAATTCTCTGGGTCAGACGGGAGAATTCGCTTTGACGCATGTCGCCGGATTTGTAGATGATTTCACCGAAGGCTCCGCCGCAGATCAGGATCACGGAGGAAGCCAGAAAAATAAGCCCTGATCCCGCCAGCGGCAAGGACAGACTCGTGCCCGCGGAGGCCGCGCCCACCAAGGCATAGCCCAGCGCGAGGCTGCCGATCGTTATCAGCGGGAGCGACAGCAGCGTAAACCACAGCAGCGGGCGCGAGGTGAACGAGGCCACGGTTTTGATGACCATGAGGTCCAGCAGCACCTTGTAGATGCGCGACAGTCCGTACTTCGACTGGCCGAATTTGCGCGCGTGGTGCCGGACCTTGATTTCCGCGATCTTCGGGCCCGCGATCGAGGCCATGGCCGGAATGAAGCGATGCATTTCCGAGTACAGCGGGATTTCCTTGATCAGCGAACCACGATAGGCCTTCAGCGAGCAGCCGTTGTCCTTGATCGGTACGCCGGTCACCTTGCCGATGAGCCGGTTGGCGATTTTCGAAGGAATTTTGCGCGACACCAGCTTGTCCTGCCGGTTGTGCCGCCAGCCGACCACGATGTCGAATCCCTCGTCCATCTTGGCCAGGAACAGGCCGATGTCGGCCGGGTCGTTCTGCAGGTCTCCGTCCATGGTGACCAGGATCTCTCCGCGGGCATGCGCGATGCCGGCCGCCATGGCCGGGGTCTGGCCGTAGTTGCGGCGAAATTTTACCAGGCGCACGCGCGAGTCGGAGCGGGCGAGGTCGGTGGCCAGTTTTACCGTGGCATCTTTGCTGCCGTCATCCACGAACACCATTTCATAGCTTATGTTCAGTGGATCGATGGCGGCGACGATGGCCGCATACAGCGGCCCGATGCTCTCCTCCTCATTGTAGAAGGGCACGATGATCGACAGTTTCGGACAGATGCTCGGAAGCATGACCATCAAGCTAGCTGAACATTGTGGCTTTTTGACAACGACATGGTATCGCAGGGCGGAAGCCCAAAACCGGATACGCGTCTCGAAAGCTTATACCACTCTGAGGTAAGTCAACGAAGTGGCTTGAAAACCATTAGAATCTCCCGGATCGATCGTCTGTCGTTGGAGGGCCCCCATGGAATCCCGGCTTCGCCGCTTGCTGTGTGTTTTCACGCTGATTTCGGGTTGCAACTGGGCCATGAGTCAGGAGCGGCCCTACGTGGTCAATCCGGGCGATCTGTTGGCGATCTCGGTGTGGAAGGAGCCTGATCTGGTCGGCCCGGCGGTGCTGGTTCGCCCCGACGGCACGTTCTCTTATCCCCTGGTGGGCCAGGTGGATGCGCGCGGCAAGACGGTGATCGAGATCGAGAAAATCGTTACCGAGAAGCTCAAGAAGTACATTTCCGACCCGGTGGTAACCGTGTCGCTCCAGGAAATCCGCGGCAACAAGATCTACGTGGTCGGCCAGGTGGCCCGGCCCGGCGAGTTCATTGTCAATCCGCGCGTCGACGTCATGCAGGCCTTGAGCATGGCGGGCGGCACCACGCCCTTCGCCTCGCTCGGCAACATCATTGTGCTGCGCCGGACCAACGGCCAGCAGCAGGCCATCCGCTTCGACTACACCAGCGTCAGCAAGGGCCGCGATTTGAACCAGAACATCGAATTGCAGGTCGGTGACATCGTGGTGGTCCCGTAACCCATGATGGACAAACTCTGCAACATGCGACCCCTGGCCTGGTTGTTGGCGGCCTGCGTTTGGCCCGTGGCCGGGCAGTGCGCCAACTGGAGCTTCGACCCGCGGGTGGAAGTGGGTGGACAGACCGACGACAACTATCGCCTGCTCCCCTCGGGTTACCAGGAATCGGTTTCCGGCGCCTTCGGAGACGTGCGCCTGGACATGCACACGGTCGATCCGGTCAACCAGCTGAGATTTTCCCCCGGCGTTCATGCCACCTGGTTTCCGAACAGCTCGGATGACGACTCCACCGACCCATACGCCGAATTCTTCGTGGCGCATCGTGGACTGCGATCGACGGCGACTTTGACCAGTAGCTACATCAAGGAAACCGTGGTCAGGAGCGATCGTGCCGCCGCCGACACCACCGGCGGCCTGGGCAACCCGGACACCGGCGACTCGGGGTTCATCGCGCTGCGCAACCGCCTGCAGCTCATCTCCGTGCTGCCCTCGTTCACGCACGAGCTGACGGCCCGCGATTCGCTGGACGTGAACCTGAATTACACCAATGCGCGCTACGACAAGTTCATCCCCAACACGAACGTGGGCTACGTGCATTGGGGCGCGGACATCGCCTTCGACCACGCGCTGACCGAGCGGCAGTCCTTCCTGGTGCACGCCTTGTTTTCACGCAACGACCCCGATACGCCCCCGGGAGCCGGGGTAAACGCCACCACCAATGCCTACGGCTTGATGGGGGAATGGCGCTATCGTGTGACCGACGTGGCCCAGGCCTACGTTCGCGCCGGCGGTCAGCGATCCCAGTTCGAGGCCACCGGCAACATTCCGTCCAAGAGCGATACCACCTATATCGCCGGCGCCGGTGTGAACTGGACCTACCAGGTCACGCGCCTGTTCGTGGATCTCACGCGAACCGTTGACCCGAGTTCCACGGGTTATTCGATCGAGCGCAACCAGTTGCGCTTCCAAATCTCACGAAATTTCACGCCATTGTTCTCGGGCTTCTTCGCCGCGCGCGCAATGAGCGATAAGGCCGCGGATCCCCGCGCCACCTACCGGGATCGGACCTATGGCGTTGCGTCCATCGGCGTGGAGGAGCGGCTCCGGCCGCAGTGGACGATTCGCGGTCAGTATGACTACACCTACCAGGACTACGCGAGGGACGGCTTCGGGCCGGAGCGGTCGAACATGTTCCAGTTATCGCTGGTCTACGAGCCGAAACGGGAAACCGCCAGT
>JAFEGC010000354.1 GCA_018240265.1 Pseudomonadota bacterium
GGCCCACCTTCGTGACGCTGACAGCAATGGACAGCCGCAGCTCGATCCCGCATCCTGCGCACTCTCGTTCGAACCAATGATTGGAGGAGTCTTGCGAATCGCAACATGGCTGACCGGCGCGCTGCTGCTGAGCCTGGCCACTGAGTGCAGGTCTTCCGGATTCTTCGATGCGACCCAGGATGCCCTGCGTGCCGACATCGAATACCTGATCAACGCCGAAGTGCTGCGCCTGCCACTGGTCTCCACCTGGCCGATGCCCATTGATGAGATTCATGATGCCGTCGCCGCGGTGGACGACTCCGCGCTCGAGCCGGCGATGCGGGCCGCGCTCGACCGGATCAAGCAGGTGCTGGACACCTACGACACGCCGGACGGCGACGAAGTCCGCGCCGCGGTCTCGGTACACCCGACCCGCTTCCGGCTGAATCAGCCGATCCCGCGCGATGATGCCAGTGCTGGATTTCTGATCGGCCGCGATCATGGCCGCTTCACTTCGCACCTGTCGCTCAGCATCGACAGCCCACCGGCGCGGGCGGCCGTCCCCGTGGATCGCCAGTTGATTCGCCCGGATGGTTCCTATGTCTCGATGATCACCGGCAACTGGATCTGGAGCGCAGGCATGCTGCCACGCTCTTGGGGACCAAGCCAGGACGACAGCGTGACTCTGTCGGCCAACGCCCGGCCGATGATCGCCATCGGGCTAGACCGGATGTCCGCCCTCGCCCCACGCGGGCGCCTGCTGCACTGGATCGGCCCGTGGCGATTCAACGCCTTCTTCGGCGGCAAGAACGACAACCAGCGCGATGATGTGAAGAGTCCGCTGTGGATCGGTCTGCGTTTCACCTTCAAACCGTTTCGCGAACTGGAACTGGGCCTGACGCGTACCGCGCAGGTCTGCGGACACGGCCGGCAATGCAACTTGCACACGCTCAAGAACTGGGTGTTCGGCAATACGAACACGGGTACGTCAGCCGACATCAGCACCGCGACCGATCCGGGGAACGATGAGGCCGGCTTCGATGCCCGCTGGTCATCCAACTTGCATGGCGTGCCGTTCAATCTCTATGCGCAGATGATCGGCGAGGATCAGCAGGGCGGCGTGCCGTTCAAGTATATGGGTGAAGGTGGTGTGAATCTTGCCTTCAATCTGCGCTCCGGTTCGCTGCTGCGTGTCAATGTCGAATACGCCAACACCATGTGCTCGTTCAGCACCTCCAAGCCCATCCCATACTGCGCCTATCATCACTACATCTACGACAAGGACGGCTGGCGCTATCGCGGCTACACCGTCGGTTCGTCGTGGGAGGGCGATGCCGAGGTCACCAGCGCCACGCTTGCATGGGTGAGACCAACGGGGAACACCTGGACGGTGCGCGCACGGCACGGGCAACTACACCGCAACGATTACTTCGACCCCTACAACATCGCCGCGCCGACCCGCCGGGGCCTGGATGGGGCCGACATCGAGTGGCGTTTCGACGCAGGTTATTGGGGCGCATTCCGCTCAGGGCTGGGCCTGGACAGGTTTCACGATCCGGCCACCAACAAGAACACCGAAATCGGCCGCTGGTATCTCATGTGGAGTCACCGGATTTGAGCACAGAGGCACCTGCTGCGGCGTCAGCGACCGCCGTGGCAGTCCGCACTCCGCCCCCCATCATCCCCCGCGCCGCGCGGCTTCCACGCGCGCCAGCACCGCGTCGATGTCGCCGCGCCGTGCGATCTGCTCCAGCGTGGCGCTGAGCTTGCGCTGCCAATTCGGATATTGCCAGTAAGTGCCCGGCACGTTCACCGGATCGGCCATGCCGAGCAGATCTTCCAGCTGCAGCGCGACCAGGAGCGAGGCGCTGCGTGCCAGGTATTCGTGCACAGCCGCCGCCAGCGCCGGGTCGAAGGGCTCGATGGTGTCGCGCGGCCTTTCCGGCGCCAGCGCCTCGCCGCGTAGCGCGTCGAGCAGCGCGAACCGGTCGCGCTCGCGCTCGGACAGCACGGCGCCGCGCACGTTGTCATCCGGATACAGGTTGAGGCGGTTGCGCAGGTCGATGTCGCGCCCTTCCCAGTAGCTGCATAGCGTGGGCATGTCGTGAGTGCAGGGGGTGGCCAGCGCCATGCGCTCATATTCGCGTGGCGAGCGGAAACGCTCGCCTTCCTTCTCGAACAGCAGCACTTTGTAATGCAGCAGGCGATGATACTGCATGGCGCTGCGAATCTCGTCGGGTACCACGCCCAGATCCTCGCCCACCACCAGGCAGCGGTGCCGCTCGCTGGCCAAGCTCAGCGCCGCCATGGACTCGTGCAGCGGATAATGCACGTAGGCGCCGCGTGCCGGCGACTGCCCCGCCGGCACCCACCATTGGCGGAACAGCGCCATGACATGATCGAAGCGCAGCGCGCCGTAGTAGCGCATGTTGGCGTTCATGAGTTCGGTGAAGGGCTGGAGCCGCGCCTGTTCCAATGCCCGCGGGTCCTGCGGCGGAAGACCCCAGCCCTGACCCTTCAATGCCAGCGGATCGGGCGGCGCGCCGATTTCCGCTCCCAGGCGAAACACCTCCTGCGAGGACCAGACCTCGGAGCCGCCGGGATGGGCACCCACCGCCAGGTCGCCGTACAGCCCGATGCGCATGCCGAGTTCACGCGCCAGCGCCTGGCAGCCCTGGAGCTGCTCGTGCGCCAGCCACTGCAGGTACAGGTGGAACTCCACCCGTTCGGCATGATCCCTCTCGAACCGGTGCACCGCATCGCCCTCGGGCGTTGCGAATTCCGCCGGCCAGTTCTGCCAGCCCGAGCCGCCGTTGCGGCCGGCGCTGAAATGCTCATCCAGCGCATCGAACAGCGCATGCAGGCGCAGCGCCTCGCCGCCCCGCTCGACGAACTCGCGGAAGGTCCGCGCGCGCGCATCGTCCGCATCGAGATGCCGCGCGCGGAAATGCTCGTACAGCCGGCGGAGCTTGGTGAACTTGAGCGAAGTGACGCCGCGATAGTCGACGTGCGCGCCGCCGCGCAG
>JAFEGC010000355.1 GCA_018240265.1 Pseudomonadota bacterium
GCACGCGCACCAGCGCCGTGACGATGAACGGCAGGTAGGTCAGCGAGCCGCGCTCGCCGGCCTTCGCATTCAGGTGCTGGCGCAGCGATTCCAGTTCGGTGACGTCCACTTCCTCGACATAGGCGAAATGCGGGATGTTGCGCTTGGCCTCGCTCATGCGCTCGGCGATGACCCGGCGCACGCCGATGATCTTG
The DNA here is from genome assembly GCA_018240265.1 of Pseudomonadota bacterium. Lineage (GTDB taxonomy): Bacteria > Pseudomonadota > Gammaproteobacteria > Steroidobacterales > Steroidobacteraceae > TMP-86. The sequence goes on from JAFEGC010000355.1 coordinate 195, forward strand.
ATCTCGGTGGTCGCTCCAGCAGCGCCGGCCACAGACGGCGTGGGCGTGGGCGCGGACGGCACCGCGGCATCGCGGCGAGCCGGCGCCGTGGCGGCTTGCAGGTCGTCCTTCAGGATGCGCCCGCCCGGCCCCGAACCGGCGATGCTGCCCAGATCGATGCCGGCCTCGCGCGCGCGCCGCCGGGTCGCCGGCGAGGCCATCACGCGCGTGGCGGCGCCACTGCGGCCGGCCGCGGCGGGCGCGGGCGCTGCACGGCCAGATGACGTAGGCGTCACTGAGTTCGTGGCGGGTGCAGTGCCAACCGGCGAGGCCGGCGTCGCGGCGGCCGATGCCGTGGTGGTCGTCGCAGGCGCGGACGCCGCACCGGCCGCGCCCGCGGCGCCACCGGTATCGAACACGATCAGCGGCGCGCCCACGGCGATCTTGTCACCGGGCTCACCGCGCAGCGAGACGATGCGCCCGCTCACCGGCGAGGGCACTTCCACCGCCGCCTTGTCGGTCATCACCTCGACGATGACCTTGTCCTCGCTCACCGCATCGCCGGGCTTCACGTGCCAGGCGACGATCTCGGCCTCGACCGTGCCTTCGCCCAGGTCCGGCATCTTGAACACGTACTCGCTCATGCAGCCTCCATCACGGCCTTCAGCGCGGTCTTTACCCGCGCCTGCCCGGGAAAGTACTCCCATTCGAAGGCATGCGGATACGGCGTGTCCCAGCCGGCGACGCGCTGGATCGGCGCCTCCAGGTGCCAGAAGCACTGCTCCTGGATCAGCGCCACCAGCTCACCGCCGAAACCCGAGAAGCGCGTGGCCTCGTGCACCACTACGCAGCGCCCGGTCTTCTTCACCGAGTTGCAAATCGTGTCCGAATCCAGCGGCACCATGCTGCGCAGGTCGATGACTTCGGCATCCAGGCCCATCGCGGCCGCCGCCGCCGTGGCGACGTGCACCATCGTGCCGTAGGTGATGATGCTGAGCTGGCTGCCGGACCGCACGATCTCAGCCTTGCCCAGCGGTACGGTGTAATGGCCCCCAGGTACTTCACCCTTGGCATGCGTGCTCCACGGAATGGCGGGCTTGTTCGGGTCGCCATCGAAGGGCCCGTTGTACAGGCGCTTGGGCTCGAAGAACAGCACCGGATCGTCATCCTCGATGGCGGCGATCAGCATGCCCTTGGCATCGTAGGGATTGGAGGGCATGGCCACTTTCACGCCGCAGACATGCGTGAAAATGCCTTCGGGGCTCTGCGAGTGCGTCTGCCCGCCGCGGATGCCGCCGCCGCAGGGCGTGCGGATGGTCACCGGCGCCCAGAACTCGCCGGCGCTGCGATAGCGCAGCCGCGCCAGCTCGCTGACGATCTGGTCGAAGGCCGGGTAGATGTAATCGGCGAACTGGATCTCGGCCACCGGCCGCAGGCCATGCACGCCCATGCCGATGGCAGCGGCAACGATACCGCCTTCCGCGATCGGCGTGTCGAGTACGCGATGCTGGCCGTACTTGCGCTGCAGGCCTTCGGTGGTACGGAACACGCCGCCGAAGTAGCCAATGTCCTCGCCCATCAGCACCACCGAGGGGTCGCGTGAGAGCATCACGTCCATGGCGGAGTTCAACGCCTGGATCATGTTCATCTGCGCCATGTGTTACTTCCCCGCCAGTTCAGCGCGCAGCTGTTCGCGCTGGCGCTTCAGATGTTCGGGCATTTCCTTGAACACGTCCTCGAACATCGAGGCCGGGTCCAGCCGCGGCCCCTCGTTGAGCGTGCCGTAGGTGACGGCCTCCTTCCAGCTCGCGGCAACCGTCTCCTCCAGCTCGCTCTGCAACGCCTGGTGGCGCTGCTCGCTCCACTCGCCGAGGCCCATGAGATGGCGCTTCAGGCGTTCGATGGGATCGCCCAGCGGCCAGCGGTCGAACTCCTCCTTCGGCCGATAGCGCGCCGGATCATCGCTGGTGGAATGCGCGCCCGCGCGGTAGGTGACCAACTCGATCAGCGTGGGACCCGCGCCGGTACGGGCGCGCTCCGCCGCCCACTGCGTCACGGCATACACGGCGAGAAAATCGTTGCCATCGACGCGAATGCCGGCGATGCCGTAGCCGGGCCCGCGCGCCGCGAACACACGCTGTTCACCGCCGGCGTAACCTTGGAAGGTGGAGATGGCCCACTGGTTGTTGACCACGTTCAGGATCACCGGCGCCTGGTACACCGAGGCGAACAACAGCGCGTGATGGAAATCCGCCTCGGCACTGCTCCCCTCGCCCAGCCAGGAAGCGGCGAGGCGATCCTCACCCTTGATGGCCGCCGCCATGGCCCAGCCCACGGCTTGCGGGAACTGCGTGGCGAGATTGCCGGAGATCGAGAACAGATTGGCCTCGGCCGAGTGATACATCACCGGCAGCTGGCGGCCCTTGCACATGTCACGCGTGTTGGACAGCAACTGGCACATCATGCTCACCAGCGGTAGACCACGCACCATGTGCAGGCCCTGGTTGCGATAGGACGGGAACAGCATGTCGGTGGGCCGCAGCGCCATCGCCGCCGCCACCGACACCGCCTCCTCGCCCAGCGAGCGCATGTAGAAGGAGATCCGCCCCTGACGCTGCGTGCGCTGCATGCGGTCATCGAACACCCGTGTGAGCAGCATGTGGCGCAGGCCGAGCTGCAGCTCGTGCGGGTCCAGATGCGGATTCCAGGGACCCCGTGCACGGCCCTCATCGTCCAGCACGCGCACCAGATCGACGGCGAGATGCCCGATGTCGCGGACGGGTGCGTTCAT
>JAFEGC010000356.1 GCA_018240265.1 Pseudomonadota bacterium
GCATGAGCGGCACGGCGCACCGGCTGGCGCTGATCGGCCTGGGTGAAGTCGGCCAAACACTGGCTGCGGACCTGCTGAACGGCGACGCGCGTGGCGGCGCGCGCAGCGATGCGCGCTGCGATGCGCGTGGCAACGCGGATAGCGACTCGCGTAGCGACGCACTCCACATTGCCGCCTGGGACCGCCTGCTGCCGGCGCCGGGCAGCGTGCCGGCCCAGGGCCTGGCGAAGCTCACCGGCCTGCGCGGCGCCACCGGCCTGCGCGATGCGCTGGCCGAACAGCTCGCGCGTCTGCACCCACAGGAAGTCGCTGAGCAGATCGGTGTCGGCCACCACCACGATGTTCGCGGGAATCTTGGAGGCCGCCAGGTGCGTCGTGGGTGGGCCTGAGGCCTTGCTGTCGCTGGGTGGACCGCTTGGAAAAGCGGAAGGGAGCGCTCCGGTGATACGCGCCGCCAGCGCATAACGCTGACCGGTGGGCTTGAAGCCCTCACGCAGGGTGGCCGGATCGGAGAGCATGGCGAAGCGTTGCGCGGGAATGGGCGCGGCCTGGTCCGAGGACAGCAACAAGGCACTGAACTGGCCCTTGGCGCCGGGCGCGTGCGCAAGAAAGCCGGTGGTGGCCAGGTTGATGTTGTTCAATGAGGCGGTCACCACGTCCTTGGCATCCATGTCGGCATGACGCAGGCCCAGGATGCCGATGTGACGGACCGGTGCACCGGTGGCGCTGGCGCGCACCTCCAGGCCCAGCTTGGCATCGCCGATGACCTGGTGCGGGTCGTACTGCACGCCCCAGGCCGCGAACAGCGGCGCAAGGTTGGAGGAGTGATCCGCGAATGCGCCCGCCATCGGGTTCTGCGGGTCCTGGCCACTCATGTCGGCGCCGGCATTCGGATCGACGAAGACCAGGAGCCGGCCGCCGCGCATCACGAACTGGTCGATGGCGTACAGCGCCTTGGGCGGCAGGTTCTTTGGATGCACCAGCATCAGCACGTCCACGTCGTTTTCGATGCGGTCGGCCTCGGAGCTCAGCGTGCGCACCGTGAACAGCTGTTCCAACTGCGAAAGTACCGCCCAGGATTCGCCCATCTGCCCTGTCTGCGGATTGAACTGCCCGCTCATGGGAAGTGAACTGAGCAGCCCGATGACTGGTTTTTTCGGATTGGCCAGTTCATGCAGAAGCTTGGCGATGTCGTACTCCAGGAACTGCTCGCGGTCCGGCTGGAAGGCGGCGATGACCGAGCGGCCGTCGGTGGAGTTGGTGCCGGCAAGGCCGAAGTACAGCGAGTCACCTCCGCTCTGGGTGAGCGAGTTCAGGCCGAACTCGGCGGCGCGGTCCTCGTCATCGGAGAAGGGCTTGGGATCTATGTTGCGCAGGCGGATCTTGCCGCCGGAACGCGCGGCGATTTCCTCCAGCAGTTCGCCGACGCGGTTGGCGTAGGGCATTATCAGCGGCGCCTGCTTGCCGGCGGCTTCGCGCGAGAAATAAAAATACAGATTGATCGGCTCCTTGATCTCGGCGATGGTCTGGCGCGTGCCGTCGGTGAGCGTGTACAAGTGGTTCTGGGTCAGATCCAGCCGCACCCCGCGAATCAGTAGGTTCGACAGCATCACCACGCCCAGGAACAGCGCGCCGAGCGCCAGCAGCCCGCCGATCCCCACGAATCGCTTGGAAGTCGTACTCATCGATCAGTCCGCCTTCTTCATGTCGAGCACCAGCGTGGTGGCGGTGAGCCAGAAACCGATCAGCGCGGCGAAGTAGATGAGGTCGCGCAGGTCGATCACGCCCTTGGAAATGGCATCGAAGTGCGTGAAGAAGCTCAAACTGGCAATGGCCTCGACGATGGCCTGCGGCAGGATGCCGCGCACGAAGTCGAGCACGAAAGGAAAGCCTGCCAGCAGGAACACGAAGCACACCAACACGGCGGTGATGAAGGCGATGACCTGGTTGCGCGTGGCGGCCGACAGGCAGGTGCCGATGGCGAGAAAGCCGCCGGCCATGAGCCAGCTGCCGAGATAGGCGGCGAGGATGGCGCCGTTGTCGGGGCTGCCCAGGTAGTTGACCGTGATCCAGATGGGGAAGGTCAGCAGCAGCGCGATGCCGGCGAACACCCAGGCGGCCAGGAACTTGCCGAGCACCGCCTGCCACAGTGTGACCGGCAGGGTCATCAGCAGCTCGATGCTGCCGCTGTTGCGCTCCTCGGCCCACACCCGCATGGAGATGGCCGGGATCAGCACCAGGTACAGCCACGGGTGCCAGCGGAAAAAGGCCGACAGGTCCGCCTGGCCGCGCTCGAAAAAGCCGCCGACCTGGAAGGTGAATACGCCGGCGAGTACCAGGAAAATGACGATGAACACGTAGGCCAGCGGCGTTGCGAAGTAGCTGCGCAGCTCGCGGCGAAAGACCACCGACACCTGGTTCATGCGGACACCCGCGGCGTGGCGCCGCCCTGTTTGTTAGCGGCTCCGCCCTGCCCGGCGCCGCTCTGGTTTGCCGTGGCGCTGTCTTGGGTAATGGTGCGGAACACCTCGTCGAGCCGGCCCGACTCCAAGTGGAGCTCCGCCACCGGCCACTCGTTGCGGCTGACCAGCGCGCTGATGGCGGGCAGGGCGATGGCACCGGCCTTAGGTACGGCGGTGACGGTGAGCGCGCGCTCATCGGCCTCGACCTGCTGCACCTCGGGCAGGGATGCAAGGTCGCGTCGGGCGGCCTGGAAGGGCGGGGCCGCATCGAAGCGCAGCGTGACGGCGTGGTGATAGCGCGAGCGCGACTCCAGCTCGCGCGGCGTCTGATCCGCCACCAGCCGGCCGTTGGCGATGATGATGGCACGCGTACACACCGCGTGCACTTCCTCCAGAATGTGCGTGGACACCACCACGATCTTGTCGCGGGACAGCTCGTTGATGAGGCGGCGAACCTCGTGCTTCTGGTTCGGGTCGAGACCGTCGGTGGGCT
>JAFEGC010000357.1 GCA_018240265.1 Pseudomonadota bacterium
CCAGGCGCAGTCGGTCGTACCCAGCCGTGAAAATGCCTGCGCCGTCATCGCAGTCATCGAGCAGGAGTCGGGATTCCAGGTGAACCCCGTGGTACCCGGGCTGCCGCAGATCGCGTGGCGGGAAATCGACCGCCGTGCCGAAGCCGCCGGCATTCCACTGTTCCTGGTGCACGGCGCACTGCGCTTGTCTGCCGCCTCCGGCAAGAGCTTCGGCGATCGCATCGATCACGTGCGCACCGAGAAGGATTTGAGCGATATCTACGAGGACATCATCGGCATGGTGCCCATGGGCAAGCGGCTGTTCGCCGAGCGCAACCCGGTGCATACCCGCGGCCCCATGCAGGTCAACGTGAGCTTCGCGCAGAGCTACACCGCCGAGCACCCCTATCCTTACCCGCTGCAGAGCAGTCTCGCCGACGAGCTGTTCACGCGCCGCGGCAGCGTGTACTTTGGCATCGCCCACCTGTTCGGCTATTCGCCGCCCTACGACTCACTCCTGTACCGCTTCGCCGATTACAACGCCGGCCAGTTCGCCAGCCGCAATGCCGCGTTCCAACGCGCCCTGGGCCGGCTCGCGAACATGCGCCTCACGCCCGATGGCGCGCTGCTGGCGCGCGATGCCAGCGTCAAGGGCGCGGGCAGCACAGCGCGCGCCGCGCATGGGCTGGCGCAGCGGCTGCAATTGGACGATCGTGAAATAGACGCGGCCCTGGCGCAGGCGCACCGCCGCGACTTCGAGCGTACCGAACTGTATCGGCGCGTGTTCGCAGCAGCCGAGCTGGCCGCAGGCCGCCCCGTCGTGCGCGCCTTCGTGCCGCAGATCGAACTGCATGGCGCCAAGCTCTCACATGCGCTGAGTACCGACTGGTACGCGCATCGGGTCAATGGACGTTTCCAGCGCTGCCTTGCGCCGCGTCCATGAACACACCGGCGGAAGAAGACATCATCGTGTTCCGCGGCCCGCAGCGGGCTTGTCTGGAATTCGGGCTGGTGCTGGACGCCAAAGCCATCGCCTATCAATTGATCGAAACCGAATCGGACTGGGTGCTCGCGGTGCCGGCGGCCTTGCAATCGGCCGCCCGGGAGGAACTGGCCCGCTATGCCGCCGAGCGGCGCAAGCCGCGCCGCTATCCGCCAGCGATGGTGCCGTTTCCCGGCGCGCCGATCGGTGTACTCCTGTATGTGCTGGTGCTGCTGCTCATCGCTCATGCCGCCGGCGCGAGCTGGTTCGGCATCGACTGGCTGGCGGCCGGCGATCTGCATCGTGACGCCGCGCCCATGCTGCCCTGGTGGCGGGCGCTGACCGCCCTGACGCTGCACCTGGATGCGCTGCACTTGATCGGCAACCTGCTGTTCGGCGCCGCCATCGGCGTGATCCTGGGCCGCATGTTCGGGCCCGGCGTGGCCTGGGCCGCGATCCTCGGCGCCGGCATGCTCGCGAACCTGGTGGAACTGTGGCTCGCGCCCGCCGATCATCGCGCCGCCGGCGCTTCCACCGCCGTGTTCGCGGCGTTGGGGCTGTTGTCCGGATACGGCTGGGGTCAACGCCGTTGGCTCGCCGAGCGCTGGCTGCACGCTTACGCGCCGCTCATCGCCGGCGCCTGCCTGCTGGCCCTGTTCGGCGCGGGGCCCGAGCCCAGCAGCGTACCGGGTAACGAACAACCCACCGGGCAGGTGGACGTGCTCGGGCATCTGCTGGGATTCGGCAGCGGCGTGCTGCTGGGGTTCGTGTTCGCGCACACCGGATGGCCGCGCAGCCGTCGCGCCAGCGTGCAGGCATGGGCGGGTTGCGGCGCGCTGGCGGCGTTGCTCGCCGCCTGGATGCGCGCGCTATGGGCTGCTCTCAACCTCAACTAGCCGTGGCGCGATTCAAGATCGCGGTGGCACGCACGCGGCGTATCGCGACGACGAACAGCAGCCCCGCGCTGAGCAGCAGGACGGCGGCCAACAGCATGGGCGCGCCGGGGAACGCATGCGCCACGCCCGGGCGCGTGGCCCAATGGAACAACTGGGTCATGATCACCGGCGCAAGAATCGCGCTGACACTCTGAATACCCGCGATTGCGCCCTGCAATTCGCCCTGCGCCTCCGCGGAAACCTGGCCGCTCATCATGCTCTGCATGGCGGGCATGGCGAGTCCGAAGAAAGATCCCAGGGTAATCAGGCCGTAGACCATCCAACCCTGGCTTACGAACGCATAGCCCCCCATCGACAGGATGCCGGTGGCGAAGCCGAGCAGCGCCGCGCGCGCCTCGCCCGCGCGACGAATGATGGGTGCGATCAAGCCTCCCTGCACGATGGCGGTGGTGAGCCCGACCACGGCCAGCGACACGCCCACCTGCGATTCACTCCAGGAAAACTGGCGCATGGCGAAGAACGCCCAGGTGGAGGGCAATGCATCGTGCGCCACCTGGTACAGGAACATGACCGCCAGCAGCAACAGCAGGCCGCGGCGGTGACTCAACTGCGTGATGCTGCCGAGCAGGTGCGCGCGGGCGATGCTGAACGGCCGGCGCCGTTCCCGCGGCAGGGTCTCACGGAAGGCCGCCACGCCCAGCAGAAAATTCGCCCCCGCCAGCACCGCGGAAACCAGGAACGGCATGCGGATCGAGAATCCTGCCAGCATTCCGCCCAGCGCCGGACCGAGAATGAAACCGATACCCCAGGCCGCGCCGATGAGTCCGAACAGGCGGGCGCGCCGCTCCGGCGCATGCAAGTCGCTGATGATGGCATTGGCGGTGGGATAGGTGGCGCCGGCGATGCCGGCGATGAGTCGGCCGAGAAACAGCCAGCCGATGACCGGCGCGACGCTCATCAGCAGGTAATCCAGCGCCAGCGCCGCCATCGAGGCAAGCAGCACCGGCCGGCGTCCGAAGTGATCGCTGAGCGCGCCCACCACCGGTGCGAAGAAGAACTGCATCGCCGCGTACGCCACGGTGAG
>JAFEGC010000358.1 GCA_018240265.1 Pseudomonadota bacterium
TCGGGCTGATCAGCGACGTGGTGCCGGCCCTCAAGGTCGATGGCCGTTTCGTCGCGAATCCGACCGTTGAGACGGCGCGGATGGTCGATGAGTTTGGGCGCACCGTGTTCGGCAAGCAGCGCACGGGCGAGGCGCTGAAGGCCGGCCAGGACCTGCAGCGCCGGGGCAGCATGGATCTGTCCCTGCTCGATGAGCGGGTCGAGGCCATGTGTACCAGGTTCCTGTACATGTTCCCCGATTGCACCACCAAGACCCTCGAGGAACTCCGCAAACCGAAGCTGGATTCCTGGAACCGCAACAAGGAGAACTCGCGGGCCTGGCTCGCCCTGAACATGATGACCGAGGCGCGCGCCGGTTTCCGCGCCTTCAACGAAGGCAACAAGGACGTTGGACGGGAGGTCGACTTCATCGCCCTGCGGCAGGCGCTCGCCGACAACGCGCCGTGGACCGACAAGCTCACTGATCGTATCCAGCCTGGCGCGCTCGGCAAGTAACCGGGCATCGAACGGCCCGCACCGGCTCCATCGCCATGAACCACCTAGAGAACCAAACATGACCAATCTGACCGTGGTAGACATCGTTGCCAGAGCGACGCAGCTCTTCGAAGACCTCAATTTCAGCGCGGCACGCGAGTGGAAGGCCGCTCGGCCGGGCCGCAAGGTGATCGGCTTCCTGCCGATCTACATTCCCCGCGAGCTGATCCACGCCGCCGACATGCTGCCGCTCGGCATCGTGGGCGGTGGCGATCAGCTCGAAGTCATCCACGGCGATGCCTACTACCAGAGCTATATCTGCCGCATCCCGCGTTCCACGGTGGAACTGGGTGTCTCCGGCCGCCTCGACTTCGTCGACGGCATGCTGTTCCCGTCGATCTGTGATGTGATCCGCAATCTCTCCGGCATGTGGAAGGTGATGTTCCCGGGAGTCTATTCCCGTTACTTCGACGTACCGCAAAACTACGTCGATGAGATCGGCGGCAACTTCTACCGCGGCGAGCTGGCCGAACTGCGGCATGATCTGGGCGAGCTGCGCGGCAAGCCGATCACGGATGATGAGCTGCGCAACTCGATCACGCTGTACAATGAAAACCGCCGGCTGGTGCGCGATCTGTATGCATACCGCGTGGCAAAACCCTGGCTTGCGCCGGCGACGGAGGTCTTTCTGCTGATGCGCGCGGGCTTGGTGCTCCCCGTCGAGCAGCACTCGGCGATGCTGCGCGACTACCTGGCCGCGGCGCAGGCCCAGCAGCGTCCGCACCGCGACAACTGCCGGGTGGTGCTGACCGGCGTGTTCTGTGAACAGCCACCGCTCAATCTGATCAAGTCGCTCGAACTCGCCGGTTGCTATGTGGTCGACGATGATCTGCTGCTCGTGACCCGCTGGCTGACCCGTGACGTGAGCACCGAGGGCGACCCGCTGGCTCAACTGGCCAGCGAGTTCCTGCATCATTCCGAATCCACCGCGGCCAAGTACGAGCCGGACCAGCGCGAGAAGGGTCAGCATCTGGTTCGGGCGGTCCGCCGTACCGGCGCCGAGGGAGTGATCTTCGCGTGTCCCAGCTTCTGCGATCCGGCCTTGCTGGAGCGGCCGATGCTGCAGCACGTGCTGACCGATGCCGGAATTCCCTTCATCTCGCTGAAGTATGCGGAGAATTCGGGTCAGATGCAGCCGATCCGCGAGCAGGCGGGGACCTTCGCCGATTCGATCAAACTGTGGAGTGGGCAATGACCAACAAGACTGCGAGTTCCAAGGCGGTGGCGCACGACGTCGAGAAGGACGCCTCGATGCGCAAACAGAAGGAAATGATGGCCGCTCATTTTGATCGGCTGACCTCCGCGCCAGAGACCGGTGCCAAGGTCTGTAGCACCTTCGTACCAGGCAATTTGAACGAGCTGATCGGCTGTTTCGATCTGCTGAACAATCTGCCGGAAGTCAATGCCATCCAGAACGGCTTGCGGCGCACCTCGGGACAGTATGTCCTGGAGGCGGAGAAGATTGGTCATTCCGAAGACGTCTGCACCTACGTCAAGTCCGACATCGGCATGATGGCCAAGGGCAACCTTGCGCCGAACGGCAAACGCTTTCCGGACCCCAGCGTGCTGTTGCTGTCATATACCGGCTGCTTCACCTTCATGAAGTGGTTCGAGCTGCTGCGGGAGCAGTACAAGTGCGAGACAGTGATGTTGCACACGCCTTATCTGGCGGATGGCAAGATCACCAAGAACATGATCGAGTACATGGTCAAGCAGCTGCGCGAGCAGGTCATTCCGACGCTGGAGCGCGTCTCCGGCGTGCGCTTCGACATCGACCGGCTGCGTGAGCGCCTGACGAAATCCTCGCGCGCCGAGGACGATCTGGTCTACGTGCTGCAGAGCGCGAAGCGCAAACCCTCGCCCATCGATGCCTACTTTGGCGGTATCTACTACATCGGGCCGATCTTCGGCGCCTACCGCGGCACCGATGATGCCATTGATTACTACCGATTCCTGCGCAGCGAGATCGATGCACGAATCGCGGCCGGTCAGGGCCCGGTGACCCCGGACGGGGAGATGCCGAAGGAGCGGTATCGGCTGGTCGTGGAAGGGCCGCCGAACTACACGCACTTCCGCCAGTTTTGGAAAATGTTCTACGACGAAGGTGCGGTGGTGGTGGCCTCGAGCTACACCAAGGTCGGCGGAGTCTACGACTTTGGATTTCGTCATGATCCGAGCCGACCCCTCGAATCGCTCGCCGAGTACTGTCTGACCGTGTACACCAACCGCAGCGTGCCCATGCGCATCGACATGCTCTCCAGCTACGTTCGTGACTACGAAGCAGATGGCCTGCTGATCAATTCGATCAAGAGTTGCAACAGCTTTTCGGCCGGCCAGCTGCTGATCATGCGTGAGGTGGAAAAGCGCACCGGCAGGCCGGCCGCATTCGTGGAATCCGATCTGGTCG
>JAFEGC010000359.1 GCA_018240265.1 Pseudomonadota bacterium
CAATTCGAGGCGAAGGCCATTTCCAGCAGGCACACCAGCAGGCCGCCGTCGGAGCGGTCGTGATATGCCAGCACACATTTCTGATCCTTCAACTCCCGCAGTGCCGCGCAGAACGACTGCAGCATCTTTGGCGAATCCAGGTCCGGCGGCACCCCGCCGCGCTCGCCGTATACCTGCGCCCAGCAGGAGCCACCCAGTCGGTCCTGGCCGCGGCCCAGGTCGATGAGCAGGAGCGTGGAATCCGCCTCGCGATCAAGCTGCGGCGTCAGTGTGGCGCGCGCATCGGCGATGGGCGCGAAGGCCGAGATGATCACCGACACCGGCGCCACCACCGCATGCTCCGCGCCGTTCTCGCGCCAGCGCGTTTTCATGGACAGCGAATCCTTGCCCACCGGGATGGTCAACCCCAGCGCGACGCACAGCTCCTCGCTCACGGCCTTCACGGTGTCGTACAGATCCGCGTCCTCGCCCGGCTCGCCGCAGGCGGCCATCCAGTTGGCGGAAAGGCGAATATCGCGCAACTCGCGCACGTCGGCGGCGAGGATGTTGGTCACGGCCTCAGCCACGGCCAGCCGACCCGAGGCCGCCGGGTGGAGCAGTGCCACCGGCGCGCGCTCGCCCATGGCCATGGCCTCACCGCTGTAGCCTTGATAATCGCTCAAGGTTACGCCGACATCGGCCACCGGAATCTGCCAGGGACCCACCATCTGATCGCGGCTGATCAGGCCACCGACGCTGCGATCACCGATGGTGATGAGGAAGGTCTTGTCAGCCACAGCCGGCAGCCGCAGTACGCGATCGAGCGACGCGCCTAGCTCGTGGCCCGCCGTGGGCAGCGGCTGGCGGCGCCGCGCCACGCGGCGCACGTCGCGATGCATGCGCGGCGGTTTGCCCAGCAGCACCTCGATGGGCATGTCCACCGGATAATTGCCGGCCTTGGCATCCAGCACCCGGAGCTGTCCGTCGCCGGTGACCTGCCCGACCACGGCGAAGGGGCAGCGCTCGCGCTGGCACAGCGCCGCGAACCGCGGCAGCGCGTCGGGTGCGAGCGCGATGACGTAGCGTTCCTGGGCCTCGTTGCACCAGATTTCCAGCGGCGACAGCGCACTCTCCGCGGACGGGATGTGGCGCAGGTCGATGTGTCCGCCCCGATGACTGTGGGCGATGGCCTCCGGCAGCGCGTTGGACAGGCCGCCGGCGCCGACATCGTGCACCAGCAGGATGGGATTGGCATCGCCCAGCGCCCAGCAGCCATCCAGCACTTCCTGCGCGCGCCGTTGCATTTCGGGATTGCCCCGCTGCACCGAGGCGAAATCCAGATCCGAAGAACTCGCCCCGCTGCCCACCGAGGAAGCGGCACCCCCCCCCAACCCGATGAGCATGGCGGGTCCGCCCAGCACGACCAGTTGCGCGCCCACCGGTACGTCCTTTTTTTCCACGTGCGCGCGGCGGATGTTGCCCAGCCCGCCGGCGATCATGATGGGTTTGTGATAACCGCGAGCCGCCTGCTCGAAGGTGCGGAAGTAACCGCCGATGTTCGGCCTGCCGAACTCATTGTTGAATGCGGCCGCGCCCAGCGGGCCGTGGATCATGATGTCCAGCGGCGTGGCGATGCGCGAGGGCGCGCGCGCCTCGTCCTCCCAGGGGAGCGGTAGCGCCGGAATGCGCAGGTTCGACACCGAGAAGCCGCACAGGCCGGCCTTGGGCTTGGCGCCAATGCCGGTGGCACCCTCGTCGCGGATCTCGCCACCCGCGCCAGTGGCCGCGCCAGCGAAGGGCGCGATGGCGGTGGGATGATTATGGGTTTCCACCTTGATCAAAAAATCCACGGACTCGGCGCGCCCGCCGTAGAGTTGTGTGGCCGGATCGGCGAAAAAACGCTGCGCCACCGACCCCTCGATGACCGCGGCATTGTCCCGGTAGGCTGACAGCACGCCACGCGCATTGGCCGCGTGCGTGGCGCGGATCATGGCGAACAGCGACTGCGGCTGTGGCGCACCGTCGATGGTGAACTGGGCGTTGAAAATCTTGTGACGGCAATGTTCGGAGTTGGCCTGCGCGAACATCATCAGTTCCACGTCGGTGGGATCGCGGCGCATGCGACCGAAGGCATCGAGCAGGTAGTCGATCTCATCCGGCGACAGCGCCAGACCCCAGTCCATGTTCGCCTGTTCCAACGCCTCGCGGCCACCGTGCGACAGCGGCACGGTTCGCAACGAACGCACCTCGCCCTCCTCGAACAGCACGCGCGGATCGAAGTGCGAGGTCCAGACCGATTCGGTCATGCGATCGTAGAACTGCGGGGCGATGCGCATCAGAGCATCAGCCGGGAGCGGCTCCCTCGAATCGACGAAATAAAGGATGCCACGCTCGATGCGCCGCACCTGTTCCAGACCGCAGACCTGCACGATGTCGGTGGCCTTGCTCGACCAGGGCGAGATAGTACCCACCCGCGGCGTGACGGTCAGGTGCGCGCCGCGCTCGTGCGCGGCCGGAGCGCTGGGCCCGTAGCTAAGCAGCCGGTTGAGCAGCAGCAGCTGGTGCTCGCCGAACTGCTCAACGGCATCGATGAAATGCACGAAGCGCGCGGCCAGCGCGCCGACCCGCGGTTCCACCTCGCGCACCTTGCGGAGCAACCCCTCCAGCCGGAACCGGGACAGGGCCGGCGTTCCAAGCAGCGTCAACATCGGACCTCAAGCCGGTTACTTGCGCGCGTTGGAATCTCCACCTGGGAACAGCGGCACCGGAAATTGCGACACGTTGTTCGCACCCTCAAGCTGCGTGATCTTGCTCACACCCTGCTTCTTGACCTCATCGACGCGCAGCACCGAGTGCAGGGGCAGGTAGGTGCGCCGGACGCCGGCGAACTCGGCTTTGATCTTCTCCTCGGTGGGGTCCACCACCACCGAGGTCCGTTCGCCGAAAACCA
>JAFEGC010000035.1 GCA_018240265.1 Pseudomonadota bacterium
CGGGCGTCGCCACGCCGGGCGTCGCCACGCCGAGCCCCTATTAGCCCAGCCTCTCGGGCGGCTGCATGAAGCGCCTGGCGACAATCACCCTGGTCTCGCTACTCGGCGTCCTTGCCGGGTTTGCCTTGCTGTGCTGGCTTGCCCTCAGGGCCAGTTTGCCGCAGCTCGACGGACAGACCCGCATCACCGGGCTGTCCGCACCCGTTACGCTGAAGCGGGACGACAAGGGCGTGCCCACGCTCAAGGGGGCGACGCGTGAAGACCTGGCGCGTGCGCTGGGCTTCGTGCATGCGCAGGACCGGTTTTTCCAGATGGATCTGCAACGCCGCGCGGCCGCGGGCGAGCTGTCACAGCTCCTGGGCGCCGCGCTTCTGCCGCTGGACCGACAGTTGCGGGCGCATCGCTTCCGCGCCAGCGCGCGCGCCGCCGTGCAGGCGCTGGAGCTGCCGCAGCGCGCGCTGCTCGATGCCTACACCGATGGCGTGAACGCAGGACTCGCCGCGCTGCGCGGCCGCCCGTTCGAATACTGGCTGCTGCAGAGCGTTCCAAGGGCCTGGAGCGCCGAGGACTCCGTGCTGTGCACGCAGGCCATGTTCCTGGAACTGCAGGACCCGACCGGCCACCGCCTGCTGCAAAACGGCCTGCTGCGCGCAGCGTTGCCACCGGCTGCCGCGAGCTTCGTGATGTCAGGTGCCGCAGAATGGGAAGCCGCGGTGGACGGCACTCCCCGACCCACGCCACCGCTTCCCACCGCCGCCGAGTTCGATTTGCGTGCTCAAGGTGCGTTGCCTGTCGATCCGCCTGCGAACATCCTGCGCCAGCTCGGCGGACTGGGAAGCAATAACTGGGCGGTGGCTGGCTCGCGCACCGCCACCGGCGCGGCGCTGGTGGCCAACGACATGCATCTGGGCTACCGCGTGCCCATCATCTGGTATCGCGTGAGGCTGGTGCAGCCGGCTGCGGGTTTGGATGCCACCGGCGTGACGTTGCCCGGCACGCCCGCGCTGGTGGCCGGCAGCAACGGCCGCCTGGCCTGGGGTTTTACCAACAGCTACGGCGAATACGAAGCCGTGATCCGCCTGGTGCCGGCGGGCGCGGAGCCCGATGCCTTTCGTACGGTGAACGGTGTGCGCCGGCTGACCGCGGTGGAGGAGACCATCGAAGTCAAGGGCGCCCCGAACGAGCGCCTGCGCGTGCAGCTCTCGCCCTGGGGTCCGGTGCTGGGGCGGGACTGGGAAGGTCATCCCTACGTGCTCGACTGGACCGCACAAGATCCGGCCGCGCTGAATTTGAACTTGATGGCCCTGGAGCGCGCGGCCTCGGTGGAAGAAGCGCTCGGCGCCGCCGCAGGCTTCGGCATTCCGGCGCAGAACCTGATGCTGGGCGATGCGGCCGGGCACATTGCCTGGACCATCGCGGGGCGTATTCCGCTGCGCAACGGCGAACCCGGCCAGCCGCAGCTATCCACCGACGCGCAGCCGGGATTCTCGGGCTGGGTGAGCGCGACGGAGCAGCCGCGCGTGGTCGACCCGCCGCAGGGGCTGCTGTGGTCAGCGAATGCACGCGTGATCGGCGGGGCCGGCGCCGCGCGCATCGGCGATGGCGGCATGGACCGCGGCGCCCGCGCCGCGCAGATTCAATCCGATCTGCAGGCCACGCCTTTGCCCGTTACGCCGGCCGCGAGCCTCGCGGTGCAGCTCGATGACCGCGCGCTGTTCCTTGACCGCTGGCGCGATCTGCTGTCGCGACTGATCGGGCGGCGCGCCGCTGCGGGCGAGCGCCGCCCGCAGGCGGTGGCCGAGGTACTGCGGCGCTGGAGCGGCCGGGCGGAGGCGTCGGATGCGGCGTACCGGTTGGTGGTGGCGTTTCGCGCGCAGGTGGAGGCGCGGGTGTTTTACATGCTGGTGGCGCCGGCGCGGCGGCTCACACCGGATTTCGAGTTCGAGATTCCCAGCGCCTTTGAAGGTCCGTTGTGGCGCATGGTGAGCGAGCGCCCGGCGCATCTGTTGGCTGCGAAGTACGCGGACTGGGATGCGTTGCTGGAGGAGGCACTGGCCGCGGCCGAGCAGCCAGGCACGCATTGCGAACGGCTGCAGGATTGCACTTGGGGTCGCGTCAACGAGGTGCACATCCGCCATCCGCTGTCGGGCGCGTTGCCGTGGCTGGCGAGGTTCCTGGACATGCCGGTGGTGCGCGTGCCCGGCGGACGCGAGGACATGCCGCGGGTGCAGGGGCCGGACTTCGGCGCCTCCGAGCGCTTCAGCGTTTCACCGGGGCACGAGGACCAGGCGTATTTCCACATGCCGGGCGGACAAAGCGGGCACCCGCTGTCGCCGTTCTACCGCAGCGATTTTCAGGCCTGGGCCAGCGGCGCACCGGCGCCGTTCCTGCCCGGGCCGGCGGCGCATGCGCTGCGGCTGGTGCCGTAGAAAGCAGTGGCAGATGCCGGCGTATGCGCCGTAGCGGTCCTTACGCCGCGCTTTCGGCGAGGTTGGAGGCCTCGCCCGGCTGCTCGCCTGCGTCCATCAGGAAAAGCTTCTCGTTGGGCATGAGCGCGCGACCCATGGCCATGACCTGCTCCCATTCGCTGGAAGCCAGCATGTCGCGATCACGAGCCATCATCTTGGCCACTTCCAGGAACGAGGCCCGGTTGGCCGCCGCGGTCGAATAGTACAGCTCGAGCAGTTTCATTTTCAGCTCGCGCCGGTGCGGTTCCTTGTCGATGGCGGCGCGCAGGATGTCCACCACGCTGCGGCGGCGCTCGACGAAGGGTGCCGAGCGCGGGCCGCTGTTCAGTTCGCCCTCGATGAGGACGTGCTGCGCGGTGATTTCCAGCTCGGCCAGATGTTCATCCTGTTTGAGTTTCGCGGTGGATTCCGTGTCGACCACGGCATCTTCCAGGGACGATTCGATCACGATGGTTTCCTCCAGATCGCGCGCAATGCTGGATATGGGCCGTGGGTCGGACCGGCGTTCTGCCGGCACCGCGGGTGTCGCTGGCGCCGCGGTGTAAGGAGCTGCGGTCTGCGGTGCCTGCGCCTGCGGGGAAGCCGGCGCGGCCGTGGCGGGCGATGCGGCGCTCACCGTGAGGTTCAGTGCCGGCTCGACGTGCGTGTCGTCGCCGGTTGCGGCCACGCTGGGCGCGCCGCTGCCGGGGTGATCCGGTTGGCGGCGCCGGAAGCGCCAGAACACCAGCGCGCCCAGCAGCAGGGTAGCGATGCCGCCGCCGGCCGCGATGTGCGCCACGATGTTCGTCGCCGGCTGCATTGCGCCGGTCATGGGTGCGTGGGGTGTGCCCCGGGCAGCCGCCTGCGTGCGCCGCCGCAGCTCGTGCAGGCGCGCATCGTCGCGTTCGATCTGCTGCTGAACCTCGATCACGGAGCGCTGCAGCGATTCGATGCGCTGATTCAAGGCATCGATTTGCGAAGGTTCATCCGCCGCCGGCGGGGCCGTGGCGGCCTGCGACGAAGCGGGCGTGGCTGCCAGCGTCGCCGCGCCTTCGGGACGGCCCGCCAGCCGCCAGGTGCGCATCTGGGCGCGAAATTCGCGCTCGATGTCCTGGGTTGAGCCCTGCGCCAGTTGTTTCGCGGTGGGAATACGCAGCTCGGCGCCGCGATGCAGGCGGTTGATGTTGCCGTCGAAGCTCTGCGGGTTGAGCTCGAACAGGACCATCATCATGCGCCGCGCATCGGTTTGGGAGCGCGCGCCCAGGCGGCGCGCGATGGCGTGCAGGGTATCGCGCGGCCGCACGGAGTAGGTGCCGGCCGGCGAGGTGACGTCGGCAGCCGCCGCAGGTTTCACTGCACGAGACTGCGCGGCCGGCGCAACGGCCGCAACCTGCGCGTCGGCTGACGCTTCCGCCGCGGGCATGGCGGGCACCGCGGCGGGCGCGATGTCCGCCGCGCCTACATTGATCGTCTCGGGCACACTGCTGCCATCGGCGCCGGCAGGGTCCAGCAACAGGGTGTACTCGCGTACCAGCGCGCCGTTCGGCCAGCGCAGCTCGATCACGAAATCGATCACCGGTTCGGTGAAGGATTCGCTCGAGCGCACGCCGAGCACGGGCCGGTGCTGCCGGTCGCGGGCGACCGAGAAACGGGCGGAGTTCAGGAATGCGGGACGGTCCAGGCCGAAGCGCTGGAAGGCGTCGCGATCGGCGATGGCGGCGCTGAGCGTAGCCAGCTCCGCATCGCTCGCGCCGATGATGTCGATATGGGCCGACAGCGGCTGATTCAGCTTGGAATCGACGTGGATCTCGCCGAGACCCAGCGCGTGGCTGGCGCCAGGAGCACTGAGCGCCATGGTCAACACAAGCGGGTAGGAACCCCGGGACATCGACTGCTCCATCGGAAATGCGAGTCGGGCCGGCCATGCCGACGCAGACACCAGGGATTCATGCTATTCGAGCGCCGTTCGGCGCTGATGTAGCATGCATCGCAGAATTCGACAGAAAATGGCTGTCGGAACTTCGCCGCGGCTGCGAACCGGGGCAAAGTGTGAACTGGCGCAAGAACGCGCTGACGATGGTTGAGAACGCGTATTCCCGGCGGCGATTCGTGCAGGGCCTCGCGGTGGGCGTGGCGATGGGCCCGTGGTTCGGCGGCCGTGGCCAAGCCGCACGGGGCGAGGTAGAGGAGAAAGGCGCCGCGCCGGGCCACGCGCGCACGGCATCGCCATCCTATTCCGATTGAAACCATATCCCACAAAATGTAATCTTGTGGGATATGGCGATTCTCACCTCTCCGTATGAGCAAGCTCTGACCCTGCTGTTCGCGGAGATCGCCAGTGTCGCTTCCGATCAGAACGACGCGTTTCTCGGAACACCGGGGAACTTGAGTGAACGCGCAAACGAAAACGGCACCCGGTTTTGGGTACATCGATATTCGGATGCACTGAATCGACGCCGGGAAGTTTACCTCGGCAAATCGGATGATCCGAAGGTCACGGCGCAAATCGCCGCACTTCGCAACCGGATGGAAAGCGCGAATGCGACCATCGCTCAAATCAGAATTCTTGCCCGCTCGGGCTTCGCGACCGTCGATCGAAAAGCCTATTACACCCTCGCAAGTCTGCACAACCACGGTTTGTTTCGGGCGGGAGCGCTTCTGATCGGATCGCATGCTTATGGAGCGCTGTTGAATGCGATCGGTGTGCGCGCTGTTCCATACACCACGCAAGATGTGGATATTGCTCGGCGTGAAGGACTGGCTCTGTCCGATGTACCCGGTTTTCTGGAAATGTTGCGCGAGACGGGCATCGAATTCTTTGAGGTGCCGCCGCTGAATCGGAGGGCGCCATCGACTTCATTTGCCGAGCGCGGTGGGGCGCGACTGATGGTTGATCTGCTGGTGCCCTCGCCGAACGAGAATTATCCAACCATCCCGGTTCGGGAACTCAAAGCGCATGCCAAGGGACTACCGTATCTGGCTTATCTCTTGAGCGCTTCCCAGGAAGTTCCGGTACTTAGCTCGCACGGCGCAGTCATGGTTCGTGTACCGGTGCCGGAGCGGTACGCGATTCACAAGCTCATCGTCTCGCAATTGAGAAGCAGGAGTAGCAGTAAGCCCGAGAAAGATTTGAGACAAGCTGCTACGCTGATCGAAGCACTGGCTGAGCGCTTCCCCGGAGCCATCGAAGATGCCATCCGGGCGGTCCCGAGAACAGCCTCGCGATATGTGGCAAGGGCAACTCAGGTGCTGAAAAGACACTTACCGGAATCCGCCGAAGCCGCGTGGGACGCCCTAACCTGATTTGTGCATGCAGGTCCGCCGGCCTATCGCGCCTTCGACGCGGCCAAGCTGGGATTCGCCGGGCTGTACCAGTGCGCTTCCTCCGCGCATCCGGGGCGGCGGCGTGTCGGGCTTCCCGGGATACAATGCGGTGCGCGAAATTCTCAAGGACTGGAGGCGGCTGAAGTGAGGCCGCGCGCCGGCTCCCTCGCTGCCGAGCGCAGCATGGCGAAGGCGGCGTAGGTCACCACCAGCGCCACCAGCCAGCGCAGCGCATCCAGCGGGAGCGACTTGACGA
This sequence comes from Pseudomonadota bacterium, assembly GCA_018240265.1. Taxonomy (GTDB): domain Bacteria; phylum Pseudomonadota; class Gammaproteobacteria; order Steroidobacterales; family Steroidobacteraceae; genus TMP-86. The sequence continues at coordinate 6,028 of JAFEGC010000035.1, forward strand.
TGAAGGCGGCAATGGCCACGCCGACCAGGCTCCCGATGGCCATCCCCAAGGCGGTGCTGAAGGCTACCTTGCCGCTTTCCAGCATGCGCATGCCGCCCACCATCTGCACCAGCGCGCAGGCGCCCATCATGATGGGAAAGGCGGTGAGCGGATGCATGCCGAGCAGGGCGAGGGTGATCATGCAGGGCGCGAACAGGCCGATGCCGATGGTCATCAGCGCGCCAAAAATGAAATTCGCCCCCACCGCGACCGCGAAGCGCCAGCCGGACAGGCCGATGGCCTCGCCGCCGCCCGGCAGCAGGTTGAGGCTTACGGCGATGAAGATGCTGGCGGCAATGAGCAGCGCAAGGCCCATTCCGAGCTGGATGGCGCGGCGCGGCAGGCGGCGCACGATGCCGGCGCCGAACCAGGAGCCGATGACCGCGCTGCCGATGACACAGGCGAGGAGCGTGGGCTCGACATTCACCGATTTGACGAAAATCAGCGATTCGGCGATGGCGGCCCAGCACAGACCGACGTTCAGCGTGCCGGGGATGAGTTCGTCGGGCACCATGCGGAACAGTTTGAACAGGGCGGTGGTGGGTGCGAAGGAGCCGATGCCCAGGGTATCGAGAAAGGCGGTGACGCCGGCTACGCCGAAGTCGATGGGGCGCGGGCTGGTCTTTTGCACGCGCCGCGCCGCGCGGTACCAGGCGATGTGGAATATCACCGCCATGGTGGCCAGCACCACGAAGAAACCGATCTGGGCGTTGTTCATCGAACACCTCGGCAAGTTGCAGGCCGCGAACCGCGGCTTGCGAGCATCGCCCCGCGCCGCCCGACCTTAAGGGACGGGCGGCGAGTCGAGCATCGCCTTGTGCCGTTGCCTCCACGGCCACGCGTTGCTAGCCTGTCGGGCATGAAGCTTATAACCAATTTCGCCGTCCTGTGCCTGTCCTGCATCGCCACCACTGCCTTGGCCGATGCGCCCGCCCTGTCCAAACCGGTGAAAATCACCGCGGCCGAGGCGCGCGGCCCGGTATTCAAGAGCCCGGACGCGGTGCAGGAGAAGGGCGCGGACGGCCCGGCCACGGATGTGCCGGTGCTGAAATCCCGCGACGGCAAGTTCACCGCCGGACTGTATTCGGCCGGTCCTTCGGACGTGCCCATCGAGTCATACTCCGAAGATGAATTCATGTTCTTTCTCGAAGGAGGGGTCACGCTGACCTCGGCCGATGGCACGGTGCTGCGCGTCAAGGCGGGCGAAGGCGCCTTTATCCCGAAGGGCTGGAAGGGACGCTGGACCACGCGGGGTTACAAGAAGTACTACGTTGTCTACGACGCTCACGACTGAGCTGCCGCCGCTGGTTTTTCCAGGTGTTCACGCAAGTCCGCGGCCGGCGCATCGAGCTTGAGCGGTTGCAGTCGCAACGACCATCGGCTTCACCGCATACCCTGGTGTTCCTGCACGAGGGCCTGGGTTCGGTGGCCATGTGGCGCGATTTCCCGCGGCGGCTGGTCGATGCCGTCGGGCTCCCGGGCCTGGTCTATTCGCGTTACGGCTACGGCCAGTCCGAGGCGCTGCACGAGTCGCGTGATCCGCGCTACATGCATGAGGAGGCGCTGCGGGCTTTACCTGAGCTGCTGGATCAGCAGGGCATTGTCTCGCCCGTCCTGGTCGGCCACAGCGACGGCGGCTCCATTGCGTTGATTTTCGCAGGCGGTGCCGGTCGCGCGGTGGCGGGCATCATCGCGCTGGCGCCGCATGTGCTGGTGGAGCCGATCAGCGTCGAGAGCATCGCGGCCGCGCGCGAGGCCTATCTCAAGGGCGATCTGCGCCAGCGCCTGGGCCGTTATCACGCGGACCCCGATTCCGCCTTCTGGGGTTGGAACGACATCTGGCTCGAGCCCGCGTTTCGCGATTGGAACATCGAGGAGTATCTGCCGCACATCGCCTGTCCCATCCTCGCCATCCAGGGCTTGCAGGATCCCTACGGCACCCTGGAACAACTACGAATCATCGCGCGGCGCGCGCCGCGGGTCAGGCTGGTGGAGCTGGCCGACTGCGGCCATGTCCTGCACCGGGATCAGCCGGAGGCGGTCTTGGGCGCCTGCAAGTCGTTCGTGGCCTCGCTGTCCGGCTCGAACTGAGCCGCCAGCAAATCATCCAGCGGGCCGGGCCGACCCAACTCGAACCCTTGGCCATAGTTCACGCCCAGCTCGCTGAGACGATAGGCAGTCTCGGGCGTCTCGATGCACTCGGCGGTGGTCTCCAGGTGCAGCTCGCCGGCGACGCGCAGCACCGCACGCACCAGTGAATCGGAGCGGGGATCGCGCAGCAGGTCGCGGATGAAGCTGCCGTCGATTTTGAGCATCGACACCTTCAGATCCTTCAAGTAGCGCAGCGAGGACAGGCCGGTGCCGAAGTCGTCGAGCGCGAAGTTGCAGCCCAGCTCGCGCAGCCGGCTCATGAACTGCTGCGCCAATTCCATGTTGCCGATGGCGGCGCTCTCGGTGATCTCGAAGCCAATGCTCCCCGGGGGGAGTCCGGAGTCGCGCACCGCGGTGCGCACGAAGTCGGCGAATTCCTCCTGCGCCAATGACTGTCCCGAAACGTTGATCCAGAACATGGTCGAGGTGTTGCGCAGGTTCGTGCAGTACTGTTTCAGCGACTTGAGCGTGCGCGCGATCACCCACTGATCCAGCCGCATGAACAACTGGTAGCGCGTGGCCGCCGACAGGAATTTCGCCGGCAGTACGATGGAGCCGGAGCTGTCGAGCATGCGGATCAGGATTTCGTAATGCGTGGGCCGCGTCGGATCGGCCAGCGGGCGTAGCGGTTGCGCATACAGCTTGAAGCGGTCTGAGTCCAGCGCATCGACCAGGTCGCGGAATACGCGCAGGTCATCGTGACGCTGCATGAGGCTGGCGTCGGTGTCGGCGAACAGCTCGACGCGATTGCGGCCGCGGTCCTTGGCTGCCTTGCAGGCGGTCTCGGAAGCGGCCAGCGCGTGATTCAGCGTGCTCTCGGCGGAGATTGCCGCGATGCCGAAGCTGGCGGAAACGTCCAGGCCCGCGCACTCGGCCGGCGGCTTGATGGCGCAGATGTTGGCGCGGAGCTGTTCCGCCCAGGCCCTGGCCTGGTTGAGTGTGAAGCCGTTCAGCAGGCCCACGAACCGGTCGCCGGACAGGCGCGACACCAGGCTCCCCTTGGGCAGGGCGCTGCGGTGCCAGATGTTCGCTACCGCGCGCAGGATCTCATCGCCACGGGAAAATCCGAACAGATCGTTCACCATGTGCAGGCGGTCGAGATCGCCGTAGACCACGCAGCGCGGGCGATGCACATCGGTCTCCAGGCAGCGCAGCGCATTGTCCTCGAAGGCCTGACGCGACAGCAGCCCCGTGGCCTCATCGTAGGAGGCTTCCACCGAGCCGTACAACCGATCAGCCAGGCGCTGCAGCAGGTTCTCATCGCTGGGGGTCAGCGCTTCGCCGGTGCGCGGACGAAGCCCTGCGATCATGCCCACGGTGATCGAGCCGCGGGTGAGCGGCACGCACAGGATGCGCCAGGGCACCAGTTCGGAGGTCGAGGCTTCACGAATCTTGTTGACGATGATCGGCGCGCCGGACTTGCTCAGGTTTGCAAACAAGTGATGAACGGTCACGCGGCGCAGTTGATCCAGTTCGAGCTGCGGCGTACCGGCGGGCGCCAGCAGCATCTCCAGTCCGGCGGCAGGCAGGTACAGCAGCGCGCCGTTCAGATTGCTGCGCTTGACCAGCACGTCGAGCATCGCCTCGCTGATCAGGCCGTGGGTCGGTTCGCTGCCGCTGCCCTCAGGTTCGAGCTGCTGCAGGGAAGCATCATCGCCCGCAGGGCGTTTGCGCGCGATGGCGTCGAATTCGCGACCCAGGAGCGCCAGCGCCGGCGCGCAGATGCTGCGTATGGATTCAATGTCCGGCGACTCGGAGATGACCCGCGCGGACGCACATTGCAGGGCCAGCAGGCCCTGTATTTCACCTGCGCCGTCGTGTACGTGCAAGACGTACGTGGCCGAGCCGTCCACCAGCAAGCGTACGTCGGCGATCTGCCCGCCCTTGTGCCGCGCGAGCTGCACGGCCACCGAGGCGACAGCCGACCGCAGGCCGGCGGTGGGCGTGGCGGGCAGCGATGCCAGCAGCTCACCGTCCCGGCCATGGATTGCGATCTGTTTCGCCTGGTTGACCAGCGAACTCAAGATCTGCAGATAGGGTTGAAACCTTGGCTCCGAGGCCATGGGTCCTTCCATGACTTAATTGGGTGTCCAGATTGGCAAATCTGCGCCGGGCTCGGTGCGATCCGGGTCACAACCACCCTCGGCCGAGGGGTGCGTGGTTCACGTTCCGCAGAACGTGGCCGGCACAATCTCGTGCGGCAAGGGAGGTTGGGCGTAGGCGCCATACCGTGGTTGGTCCTCGAAGGGCTTCGCCAGGACCTGCAGCAGTTCGCCGAAGGCGCCGAAATCCGCGCGCTGCTCGGCGGCCTCGATCGCAGCCTCGACGCGGTGATTGCGCGGTATGAAAGCCGGGTCGTGCCGGCGCATCAGCGCCAAGGCCTGCTCGATGCCGGTTTGCGCCAGGCGCCCCCGCCAGCGATCCAGCCATGCGTCCAGCGGCAAAGGGATGGTGAACAGCGCGCGCAGCGCGGCGGACGCGATCGGGTCCCGGGCCGCCTGCGCCAGATACCGGAACGTCAACGTCATGTCCGCATGCTGTGCTGTCATCAGCGCAAGCAATTCCTGGGCCAGCACGAGGTCCGACTCGCGCGCATCCTCGATGCCGATCTTGGCCAGCATGCCGCGCCGGTAGGCGGACTCGAACTGCTGGACGAAATCGCTCAAGGCCTGCTGCGCGAATTCGATGGCCTTCGCTTCCTCAGCATCCAGCAGCGGCAGCAGCGCCAGCGCCAGCCGCGAAAGATTCCACTGCGCGATGCGCGGCTGATTCACATACGCGTAGCGGCCGGTGGTATCGATGGAACTGAAGACCGTGGCCGGATCGTAGGCATCCATGAAGGCGCAGGGACCGTAGTCGATGGTCTCGCCGGCGATGGACATGTTGTCGGTGTTCATGACGCCGTGGATGAATCCCACGCATTGCCATTGCGCGATGAGCGCCGCCACCCGTTCGATGACCGCCCGCAGCAGCGCGCGATAGGGGTTGGCGGCCTCGCGCGCCTGCGGATAGTGCCGTTCGATGACGTAATCGGCCAGGGTCTTTACGCCGTGGAGATCGCCATGGTTGGCAAAGTATTCGAAGGTGCCGATACGCACATGGCTCGCGGCCACGCGCACGAACACCGCGCCCGGCTTCGGCCCTTCGCGTCTGACTTGATCACCGGTGGTGAGCACCGCCAGGGCGCGCGTGCTGGGAATGCCCAGCGCCCACATGGCCTCGCTGATCAGGTACTCGCGCAAGCAAGGGCCGAGCACGGCGCGGCCATCGCCGCCGCGGGAAAAAGGCGTGCGGCCGGCGCCTTTCCATTGAATGTCGCGCCGGGTGCCGCCGTGGTCGATGATCTCGCCCAGCAAGATCGCGCGGCCATCGCCCAGCCGTGGAACCCAGTTGCCGAACTGATGGCCGGCGTAGGCCATGGCCAGCGATGCCGCGTTGGCCGGCACCGAGTTGCCGGCCAGCACTTGTACGCCGTCTTCGCTGCGCAGCCAGTCGACATCGAGTCCGAGTCCGGCGGCGAGCGGCTCGTTCAGCCGCACCAATTGCGGCGCGGGCATGTGCAGCGGCTCGACTCTGGCGAAAAAGCGCTCGGGCAGGCGGGCATAACTGTTGTCGAATGAAAAATTCACGGTGTTGGATATCCTGCCAGCGGCTGGCACATTGTAACGCGCGCTCCATGTTGCTGAACGCACGCTGGACGGCGGCGACCGGGCGGTGCTGGACGACTACCACGCGGGACTCGTGCCTCCGTTCTGTGCCAGCGCCCTGAAGCCCTTTTTCGACAATCACTGAGCCCTTGAAGGCCGCCGATCTGCCACAATCTTGCTCCCGGTCCGTTCGGGAGCAGGATGAGGTCCATGACAGTCGAGAAACACGGGTTCCAAACCGAGGTCAAGCAGCTTCTGAAGCTGATGATCCACTCCCTGTACAGCAACCGGGAGATTTTCCTTCGCGAGCTGATTTCCAACGCCTCCGATGCCAATGATCGGCTGAGGTTCACGGCCATCGCCAACCCGGCGCTTTTGGCCGAAGACCCCGAGCTCAAGATCTGGGTGGATTTTGATGGGACCGCCGGCGGCAACGGCACGGTTACGGTGCGGGACAACGGCCTGGGCATGAACCGCGAGGAGGCCATCGCGCACCTGGGCACCATCGCGAAATCCGGCACCGCCGCCTTCTTCCAGCAGCTCTCGGGCGACCAGCAGAAGGACTCGCAGCTCATCGGCCAGTTCGGCGTCGGGTTCTATTCCTCGTTCATCGTCGCCGAGCGCGTGGAAGTGTTTTCACGCCGCGCCGGGGATGCGCCCGAGAAGGGCGTGCGCTGGGAATCTCGCGGCGAGGGCGAGTTCGAGGTGGAGGATGTGACGCTTCCGGCGCGCGGCACGCGCATCGTGCTGCACCTGAAGCCGGACGCGAAGGAGTTCGCGGATGCCTTCCGCCTGCGCGGGCTGATTCGCCGCTACTCCGATCACATCGGCTTTCCCATTCTCATGCCCAAGACCGGCGAGGCATCGCTGGAATACGAGACGGTGAACCAGGCGCAGGCGCTGTGGACGCTGCCGCGGAGCGAGATCAAGGACGAGGAATACAAGCAGTTCTACCAGCATCTGTCGCACGATTTCACCGATCCGCTTGTTTGGGCGCACAACCGCGTCGAAGGCCGGCGCGAGTACACCAGCCTCCTGTACATTCCGGGGCGCGCGCCCTTCGACCTGTGGCAGCGGGAGGCGCCACGGGGTCTGAAGTTGTATGTGAAGCGCGTGTTCATCATGGACGATGCGGAAAGTTTCCTGCCGCTGTACCTGCGCTTCGTGAAGGGCGTGATCGACTCCGGCGATCTGCCGCTGAACGTGTCGCGCGAGATTTTGCAGCACGACCCGGAAGTGGAGGCCATCCGCAGCAGCCTGACCAAGCGCGTGCTGGACCTGCTCGCCAAGCTCGCGACGGACGACGCGGAGAAGTACCGCACGTTCTGGAAGGAATTCGGCATGGTGCTCAAGGAGGGCATCGCCGAGGATTCGGCCAACCGCGACAAGATCCTGCCGCTGCTGCGCTTTGCCAGCACGCACGAGGCGGCGGACGAGCCACGGGTGAGCCTGGCCGATTACGTGCAGCGCATGAAGCCGGAGCAGGAGAACATCTACTACCTGGTCGCCGACACGGTGGAGGCGGCGCGCCAGTCGCCGTACATCGAGCAGTTGAAGGATCACGGCATCGAGGTGCTGCTGCTGTCGGATCGCATCGATGCCTGGATCAGCGAACAGTTCGGTGCCTTCGAGGGCAAACACTTTCGCAATGCCGCGCGCGGCGACCTGGGGCTGGGGAAGCTCGAGACCGAGTTCGACAAGCTGCGCAAGGAGACCGACCTCAAGGAGAGCAAGGGCCTGCTCAAGCGCGTCAAGGATGCGCTGGGCGACAAGGTGAGCGAAGTGCGCGTCGGGACGCGGCTCAAGGATTCGCCCACCTGCCTGGTCGTGGGCGAGCATGAACCGGATGCCGCGATGCGCCGCATTCTGGAAGCCGCGGGCCAGAAAATGCCGGCCGCAAAGCCGATCCTGGAGCTGAACGTCGGGCATGCGCTGGTCAAGTACCTGGATCAACAGAGCGATGCGGCGGCCTTCGCGGAGCTGGCGACGCTCCTGTACGAGCAGGCGGCGCTGGTGGAGGGAGACCGCATCGGCAACCCCGTC
>JAFEGC010000360.1 GCA_018240265.1 Pseudomonadota bacterium
AGAAAATCTATATGCCCGTGCCGACTCCGACCAGCCAGTCGACAAACCTGCGAACCATCGGATTGTGGAGTTCCGCCGGCGTGTGCACCGCGCAGTACAGGTAGGGCAGCGCTGGCGCCGTCTCGAACGGCGCCACCAGCGCGCCGGCCTCCAGCGCATCGCCCGCCAGCATGTATTGGCCCAAAACCACTCCGGCCCCGGCGCTTGCCAGGTCAATGGCAAGACTGGATATGTCCGTCTTGTGCCCAAGCTCGGTACGCACCGTGCGACCAAACCCCGCCTCGGCAAACCAGGACTCCCAGGTCGGATACGCGGAAAAGCCCGTTCGCCACAGGATGTGGATCAGATCCTCATCCGCAAGCGCGAGAGCGTCAGCCGGCCGGACCCGGCCGGATTCGACCAAGCCCGGGGCGCACATGACGGTCACTCTGTCGCGCGCGAAGGGTGTCGTGACAAATTCCGGGTATATGTGCTCGCCGTAGGAGATCCGCACGTCGATCCGGGTCCGGAAGAAATCCACGGGATCCTCTTCCAGTCTGAGGTCGACCCGAAGATCAGGGTGCGCTCCGATGAACTCGGGCAGGCGCCGATTCAACCACCGTATGCCGACCGAAGGCAGGACACTGACGACGAGGCTCTGGTAGTCCGACCCGCCCACGATCCGTCGTGTCATCGCGGCAAGCTGGTCCATGAGCTCGGAACAGGTCCCGTACACGGATTGGCCGAGATCGGTCAGCAACAATTGGCCATTGCGCCGCACGAGTAGCTGCCGGCCGTAAAAGTCCTCGAGTTTCCTGACCTGCTGGGAGACAGCGCCCGGTGTGACGCACAACTCGGCAGCCGCGAGCGCGAGGCTCCGAAGGCGGGCGCTGGCCTCGAAGGCACGAACCGCGTTGAGCGGTGGAAGACGGCGCGTCATGATGACTCGGGTTTCGGTTCGAACCGGATTATCCATCTGGCGAGATGACGATCAAGCCATTTGCCGGACATCTTCGCAATAAATCGGCATGCCGCACAATGGCGGGCCGATGCGTCTCGAACCGCGCGTACCGGACCGCTCAGGTGGCGATACCGCGCGAACGGGCGGCGTCTGCCAGTGCGGCGCGGCTGTCCACTTTCAGCTTCTTGAACAGGCTGCGCAGGTGGAACTTCACCGTGCTCTCCGACAGCGTCAGGGCGCGGCCGATCTGCTTGTTGGTATAGCCGTCTGCCACGTAACCGAGGACACGATGCTCCTGGCGCGACACGCCTGCCAGCGCGCGCGAATTGAACGGCGCCGTGGGCAGCGATTTGAGCAACCGCAGCACGCGCCCGGCGAACTGCGCCAGGCACGCATTGCCCGGCCCCGGCGCCGCCAGGAATTCCGGCAGGAGTCGTTCCACGAATTGGCCGTCCTCCAGCAGCACGGCCACCAGGTTGTGCGCCTCCGCTTCGCGTAGCGCGACGCGCAGATGACGGCGCGCGGCCGCAGCACCTCCCTGGCTTTGCAGCGCCGCCGCTTTCAGGATGGCGATGGAAATACGCTGGCGCGGCTCGAGCAGCGGTTGGTGCGACAATGCCTCGGTGAGCCGGCCGATGGTGGCGCGAGAGCGCTCCTGCACCACTGCCTGGCGCAGGCGGATCAAGCCCTCCTCCACCGCCAGCGCCTGGGAGCATTGCGGCGCCGGCTCCAGGTCGTATTCCTCCAGCAGCATGTCGGCCTCGGCATGATGGCGTGCCACCTGCATGAGCAGGATACGCAGCAGCGCCAGGCGCCGGTGCACCGCGCTGCCGTGCCGGAGATTCAAAGTGAGCGCGCATTGATCCAGCCGCTCCAGCGCATGACGCAGGCCGCGCATCCAGTAACCGGACAGCACCGTGCACTGCGACAGGCGCTCGATCAGGTCGGGCCAGCTGTCGCCGTTCATCAGCGCCTGCAGGATGGGCTCGATTTCCGCCGGCCCATCCTCGATACGCCCTTCTTCGAACGCGATCCGCGACTTCACCGCCAGCAGGATCTGTGGTTCCGAATTGAAGGCCTGACCGGATGTCTCCAGCGCGCTCTCCGCCAGCGCCAGCAGCCGCGAGGCTTCCGGAAGCAGGCTCTGGCGCAACGCGATGTCGCACAGATGCAGGCACATGCAGTGCACGAGATACGGTGATCCCGCCGCGCGATAGGCATCGAGCGATTCCTGCGCCAGGCGTTTCGCTTCCACCAGCGCGTCGGCCTGCAGGAAACCCATGGCCATCAGGTTGAACAAAATGCCGCGGGCGATGTCGTTGCCCACCGGCAGCAGAGACTGAAGCCGGCCCCAACTGGCGACCACCTCGGGCGAGGGCGTCTCGTCGACATCCAGTGAAATATCGAGGCGCGCCAGCAGCGCCTCGGCCCGCTGTGTCAGCCGCGGCTGGCGCAGGTCCACCGGCAGCCCCGGGTAGCGCGCGTCGAGGCGCATCAGCGCCTCGCGCGGCTTACCGGATTTGATCAGCAGCCACTGGCGCGCCAGGAACAGATCCTCCACGCCCTGCTCGAGCTCCGCGCCGAACACGCGCAGCACGGGTTCCAGCTGGTGATAACCATGGCGATAGCCGAAGAACACGCCGCCCGCCTGCCTGAACAGCTCCAGCGCCTCGGTGGTCTCGCCCATCGCGACCAGTTCGACGATGGCCTTTTGCGGCGCCCGCATGCGTGAGTAAAAATTCTTCAGCCGCGCGCGTACCGCGGGTGACAGCGCGGCAGTGGGACGCAGGGCGATGAGCGCTTCGCGAACCCAGCGGCTGGACAGGTTCCACGAGTCATCCTCTCGACACAACAGCGGATGCGCAACCGCGGTGTCTTCACCCAACTCCTGCAGCTCCGCCTGCGACAGCGGCGCCGTCAACGCCGCGAACAACGCGGCCAGCAGCGACTCGGGCAGCGCCGGCAGCACCTCGC
>JAFEGC010000361.1 GCA_018240265.1 Pseudomonadota bacterium
CTGGCGCAGCTGCGCCAGCAGCCGGCGCGGCTCATCATCATGTTGAGTGTGATCGCGCTGGGCGTGGCGCTGGGTATGTCGGTGTTCCTGGTCAATGCCACCGCGCTGGATGAGTTCACCGCCGCCACGCAGAAGCTGGTGGGCGATGCGGATCTGATCGTGCGCGGTTCCGCCGGCGGCTTCGCCGAATCGCTGTATCCGGCGCTGGCCACCGACCCGCGCGTGCGCATCGCAAGTCCCGTGCTGGAAGTGATGGCCGCCCTGCCCCGACGGCGCAGGCCGCTGCGCATCATCGGCCTGGATGTGTTTCGCGCTGCCGCACTCCAGCCGGCGTTGCTCGCCGATCTCAGCGGCGATGTGCGCCGCCTGTTCGCACCGGCAGGCCTGTTCCTGAGCCAGAGCGCGGCGGCGGAGCTGGGTGTGCGCGCGGGCGAGTCCCTGGCCGTCAGCGTCGGCAACGAGCATCGCGCGCTGCAGGTGCTGGGCGTGCTGTCGGGGGAGAGCTTTCCGCAGGCCGTGGGGCTGATGGACATCGCCTCGGCGCAGCTGAGCTTCGGTCGGCTGGGCGTGATCGACCGCATCGACCTGCGCCTGCGGCCCGGCGTACGCGCGTCGGACTTCGCCGCATCGCTGGCGCAACGCCTGCCGGCGGGCGTGGTCGCGGTCCAGCCCGAGGTGGAGCGCGGGCGCGCCGCCACCGTGACCCGGGCGTATCGCGTCAATCTCAACATGCTGGCACTGGTGGCGCTGCTCACCGCGGCCTTCCTGGTCTATTCCATCCAGTCGCTGGCCATGCTGCGGCGACGTGCGGCCATCGCGCTGCTGCGAGCCTTGGGCGTGACGCGGCGCCAACTGCAGGCGGCGCTCCTTGCCGAAGGACTGGTCGTGGGAACGCTGGCCTCCTGCCTGGGTGTGGTGGGAGGTTGGCTGCTGGCGAGCCTGGTCGTGCGCTGGCTGCAGGGCGATTTCGGCAATGGCCAGATTCACCTGGTCAGCGCCCTGCCCCACGCACATCCGCTGGCGCTGGTCTTCGCGCTCCTGGTGGGCACGGGCTTCGCCTGCGCCGCAACCTTCATGCCCGCTCGCGCCGCAGCCCGCCGCGATCCCGCGCGCGGCCTCAAGGCCGGGGATGCGGCCGACACGCCGCCCGCGCGGCGCTGGATTCCCGCGGGCTCGATACTGCTGTTGCTGGGCGCGGCGCTGTTGCTGGCGCCGCCCCTGCATGGCCTGCCGATCGCCGGCTACGCAGCGGTGGCGATGTTGCTGTTCGGCGCCGTGCTGTGGGTGCCGGCCTACACCAACCTCGCGCTGCGCCTGCTGCCGCCGACTTCGCGCTCGCCGTGGCGCATCGCCCTGGGGCAGCTGCGTGGCAGCGGGCAGGCGATTTTCCTGAGTCTCGCACCCATCATCGTGAGCTTTGCCTTCATGGTCTCCATGGCCATCATGGTGCACTCCTTTCGCCAGTCCTTCGTTTTCTGGCTGGACAAGCTTCTGCCCGCCGATATCCAGGTGCGCCTGCCCTACGGCAGCGACACGGCGGTGTGGGGTGGCGAGGCCCAGCAGGCCGCGGCGGCCATACCGGGCATATCGCGCGCGCAGTTCCGGCGCACACGCTCCCTGCTGCTGCGGGCCGACCGCGAACCGGTCACGCTGATCGCGCGCGACATGCAATGGGCGCCGCCGAGCCGCATCCTGCCGCTGGTCGCAAGCCTTCCGGCGGAGCCGCGTGATGCCGCCTGGATATCCGAGGCGTTGGCGGACAAATTCGCGCTGCAACCGGGCGAGTCGATCACACTGCCGCTCGGCGGGCGTGCGCAGCGTTTCACCGTGGCCGGCATCTGGCGGGACTACGCTCGCACCGAGGGCGCCGTGGTGATCTCACGCGCCCGCTACATCGAGCTCAGCGGCGATACCGGCGCCAACGAAGGCTCGATCTGGCTGTCGCCGCTGACCGATGCGGCCGCGGTCGAGCAGGCACTACGAGCGCGCCTGAGCGCCGGCGGCGCCTTGGAAGTACTGACCAGCGATGAGGTCAAACAGCGCTCGCTGCGTATTTTCGACCGCGCGTTCGCCGTTACCTACGGGCTGGAGGTCCTGGCCGTGCTGATCGCGCTGGCCGGGATCAGCATGGCCGCAAGTTTCGCCGCCATCGCGCGCCGCGCCGAATTCGGCATGCTGCGACACGTGGGCATGCTCAAACGCCAGGTGGTCGGCATGCTCGCCGCCGAGGGCATCGCCACCGCGGCGATCGGCGCAGCCTATGGACTCGCACTGGGCGTACTGCTGAGCCTGGTATTGGTGTTCGTCATCAACCGCCAGTCCTTCAACTGGAGCATCGACCTGGTGATCCCCTACGGTTTGCTGGGTTTGCTGGCTGCAGCGCTGGTGCTCGCCTCCGCAGCTACCGCCACTTTGAGCGGCCGCAGCGCGTTGAGCGAGGATGTGCTGCGGGCCGTGCGGGAGGACTGGTGAGATACGCCGGGGCCGCGTTCGCGTTGCTCGCGCTGTCAATCGGCGTTGCGGCGCCGCTCGCGCCGACGAGCACCGCCGCCACCGCGTCGCGCGTCGTTCCGCTCAGCGCCATCGCTGCGGGCGGCGCCGAATCGGCCCGCGACGGCGCCGCTCCCTCGCCTGCGGTTCATGCACCGAACGTCGAGCCCTCCGGCGATGGCGCCGCCGCCGTGCTGCCGGGGTACCGACTGATCTTTCCGCGAGACCATGGCTCGCATCCGACCTTTCGCACCGAGTGGTGGTATGTCACGGGCTGGCTCGACGGCCGCGACGGCCCGCTGGGCTTCCAGATCACCTTTTTCCGCTCGCGCACCGATCCGGCGTTGATCGGTGACAACCCCAGCGCCTTCGCTCCCCGCCAGATCATCATCGCGCACGCGGCGCTGAGCGACCCGAAGCTC
>JAFEGC010000362.1 GCA_018240265.1 Pseudomonadota bacterium
TGCGCGCTTCTACGCCACGCACGTGGCGCCGCTGGCGCTGGCGCAGGCGCTGCCGCAGCCGCTGTTCACGCCCGCATCCAAAGCCCCGGCGGGCCAGCATGACGAGAACATCGACTTCGCCGCAGTGGAACGCGCGGTGGGCGCGGCGGTGGCCGCGCGCATACGCGATGCCTCGCTGGCGCTGTATGCCTTCGCGAGCGAGCATGCACGCTCACGCGGCATCATCATCGCCGACACCAAGTTCGAGTTCGGGCTGGACGCGACCGGCCAGCTGACGCTGATCGACGAGGCGCTCACCCCCGACTCCTCGCGCTTCTGGCCGATGCAGTCCTACCGGGCGGGCATTTCCCCGCCGAGCTTCGACAAGCAGTTCGTGCGTGATTATCTCGAATCGCTCCATTGGGACAAGCGCCCGCCGCCGCCACCCCTGCCGCCCGACATCATCCGGCGCACCAGCGAAAATTATCTCAAGGGGCTGGAGTTGCTGACGCGGTAGCCCGCCGGGCTCAGCCGTGGCCGGCCATGCTCCGCCGGCTCCACGCCGCGATGCGCTCATGCAGCGCATCCAGCCCGTCGGTGAGCGCGGCCGGACCTGGCTGCAGGATGATGGCGCTTTTGATCTCGTGCAGCTCGCCATCGCGCACCGCCGGCACCTCGGCCCAGCCGGCGCGCGCCGCTACCGCCGCGGCCGAGAATTTTTTGCCACACCAGGAACCCAAAATGATATCCGGCCGGCGCCGCGGCACTTCCAGCGGATCGGCGATGATGCGGCCCTTCCCCAGCGGCTCGCGCGCCAGTTCGGGGAAGCAATCCTCGCCGCCGGCGATGTCGATCAGTTCCGACACCCAGCGGATGGCCGATATCTGCGGCGAATCCCATTCCTCGAAATACACCCGCGGCCGGCGCGGCAAGGCGGCCGCAGCGGTTCGCACGGTCTCGATGCGCCGCGACAGCTCCTCGGCCAGTGCTCCCGCCTTGGCCTCGCAGCCGATCAGCCCACCCAGCGTGCGAATCATGCCCAGGATGTCCTGCACGCTGCGCTGATTGAACACGTGCACTTCCAAACCGGCGCGCACCAGCGCGGCGGCGATGTCGGCTTGCAAGTCGGAAAAACCCAGCACCAGATCGGGTTCCAGCGCCAAGATGCGACCGATCTTCGCCGACAGGAACGCCGACACGCGCGGTTTTTCCCGGCGCGCACGCGCCGGGCGCACGGTGAAACCGGAAATGCCTACGACGCGCCGCTCCTCGCCCAGCAGGTACAGGGTCTCGGTGGTCTCCTCGGTCAGGCAGACGATGCGCTCGGCGTGGCTCACCGCGTCGATCTTGCCATAGCGGGCCGCCTGTGCAAGCCTGCCAGCAGCATGCAACACCTGCTGCACCGGCTGGAAACCACGCTGTTCATCGACTCGCGCTCGATGCCCGGTCCCGTGGGGGTGGCGCTGCGCCTGGTGCGCTACCCGGCGGCGCTGCTGCGCGATTGGCTGCGCGGTGAGCTGAACATGCGTGCCATGAGCCTGGTATACACCACGCTCCTGTCACTGGTGCCGCTGATGGCCTTCAGCTTCTCGGTGCTCAAGGGCCTGGGCGCGCGCAGCGATCTGCAATTGCTGGTGTTCCAGTTCTTCCGTCCCATGGGTGCGGCGGCCGACCAGCTCACCGCGCGGGTGATGCAGTTCGTGGAGAACGTGCGCGGCGGCGTGCTCGGCTCGGTGGGACTTGCGTTCCTCATCTACACCGTCATCACCACCGTGCAGAAGGTGGAGGAAAGTTTCAATTTCGTGTGGCGGGTGGACCGCCCGCGCAGCTGGGCGCGGCGCCTGTCCGAGTACGTGAGCGTGATGATCATCGGCCCGGTGTTCATGGTGGCGGCGCTGGGTCTTTTGGCCTCGGCGGAGAACACCGCGCTGGCGCAGTGGTTGTCGCAGCACCTGGGACTGGGCGCAATGCTGACCTCGCTGTCGCGCCTGGGGCCCCACCTGCTGGTGGCCGCGGTGTTCACCTTCCTGTATTCCTTCATCCCCAACACGCGCGTGCGCTTCGTGCCGGCGCTGGTGGGTGGTATTACTGCCGGCGTGCTCTGGGCGCTGGTAAGCCGGCTGTTCGCCGGCGTCATCGCCTACTCGGCGCAGATGGTGGCGATCTACACGGGCTTTGCCATCGTGCTCACCGCGCTCATCTGGATCTATCTCAACTGGCTGATCCTGCTGATCGGCGCGCAACTGTGCTTCTACGTGCAATGCCCGCAGTACCTGCCGCACGGCCACGCGCCGGTCGAACTGAACGGGCGCATGTTCGAGCACGTGGGACTCGCGGCCATGCAGCTCATCGGCAGGGACTTCGCCGCCGGCCGGCGTTACTGGACCAGCAATCGTCTGGCCGAGGCGTTGGACGTGCCGAGCGTGGCGCTGGCGCCGGTGATGGCCTCATTGGAATCGGCCAGCATCATCGTCGCCACCGAACAGGAATGCTGGATGCCGGCGCGCTCGATGGAGTCGATCACGCTGGCGGAAATCATGACCGCGATCCGCGGCGCACGCCCGGGCCGCAAGGCGGTGGCCATCGCCGCCACGCCCGCGGCCGACGCGCTGATGCAGGAGCTGGAAGATGCGCTGCGCGAGAGGCTCGGCTCGCGCACTCTCGCCGACCTGGTCGCAAGCGAACGGCCCGAAGGCTCGTAGCAGGTTCGGCTCGGTCGGTTCTCGCGGTGCCGGGGGAGTGGTGAGCGAGCTGTTTACGGGCGTGAACCGCGCGGGAAAGGCACCCGTTTCGCCGCTGGCCGCTAGCGCTCTGTTTGGGCACTTCAAGATTCCAACCTCACACTCAGCGCGGCTGGCGCGGCGAAACGGCCGCGCTCACACGCCCGTAAACAGCTCGCTCACCACTCCCCCGGC
>JAFEGC010000363.1 GCA_018240265.1 Pseudomonadota bacterium
AGACGAATTCGTCACCAAGCTCACCGAGCGGGTGACCAGCGCCGAAAATCTCAAGAAGATGAAGGCCG
This sequence comes from Pseudomonadota bacterium, assembly GCA_018240265.1. Classification (GTDB taxonomy): domain Bacteria; phylum Pseudomonadota; class Gammaproteobacteria; order Steroidobacterales; family Steroidobacteraceae; genus TMP-86. The sequence continues at coordinate 69 of JAFEGC010000363.1, forward strand.
ACTTGAAGCTCGACACCGACCTCGAAGACATTCGTTCGAACGTCGACGTGGAAATGGTAACGCAGCGTATCCTGGATCCCCAATCGGGGCGTCAAAAGGACGTGAATTCCGGGTTTACCGTGGCGTATCACGGCACCACGGCGGCGGAGGCCCAGAGCGCATCGCAGTGGCTGGGTGACTCCTTCGTGTCAGTGAACCGCCAGGCGCGGCACGATCGCATCGAGCACACGGTCAAGTTCCTGGACTCGGAGGCCGAGCGTTACCGGCAGCAGATCGCCCAGCTCCAGTCCAAGGTGGCCAACTTCAAGTCCGAGCACATCGGCCAGTTGCCCGAGTCCGCCCAGGCGAACATGGCGCAGCGGGATCGTCTCGACCAGGAGGCCAACGATATCCAGGCACAGATCCGCGCGCTGGATCAGAACCGCATTTTTCAGGAATCCCAGCTGCAGCAGGCGCAGCTGGCGCCCGACGCGGACACGCTGCGCGATCTCGAGGATGAGTATCGCCGCAAGTCGGTGAACTACGACCCTTCCCACCCGGATCTGCTGGCGCTGCGCAAGCAGATCGATGCCGCGCGCCGCATGGGTTCGACCCGCGGCGACACCTCGCTGGCCGCGCAGCTGGAAACGCAGAAGGCGATTCTGGCGCAGACCCGGCAACGCTACAGCGAGGATCATCCGGACGTGCGTCGCATCGAACGGCAGATCGCGACCCTGGAGGCGCGCATCGCCGCGGGCGAGAAGTCGGACGGTCCGCCGGTGACGGTCACGGACCCGGTGGTGGTGCAGTTGAAAACCCAGCTGCGCAGCACCGAGAACCAGTTGGCTTCGCTCCAGGTTCGGCTGGCGGAGCTGCGCAGCAAGTCGATCCAGATCGTTGGCCAGATCGGCTCAAGTCCCCAGGTGGAAAAGGAATACCAGACCCTGATGCGGGACTTGGGTCTTGCGAACGACAAGTACGATCAGATGCTCAAGCAGCGCATGGATGCGGAATTCAGCGCGGCGGCGACGCTGGCCGGGAGCGGGGATGAATTTCGCTTCAGCCGCAAACCGGGCCTGCCGCTCAAGCCCGGCAAGCCGAACCGCATCGCCATCGCCATCATCGGCATCATTTTCGGCTTCATCATGGCGGTGATGGCCGGCCTCGGAGCCGAAGCACTGGATCAGACCGTGCGCAGCAGCCGCGACGTGCAGACGGTCATGGGCTTGAATCCGCTGGCGGTCATCCCGGAGATCCAAAACTCCGTCTCATCGGCGCGCCGCTACAAGCAGATGCGCGCCTTCGCGGCCAGCGCGATCGTGGGCATCCCGGCCCTGTGGTTCCTGATCCATTTCCTGGTGGGTTGAATTAGGATTTTCCCATGAGTCTCATCGAAACCGCGATCAAGAAAATCCAGGCCTCGGCCAACGCCCAGGCGCAGACCTCGCTGGCGACGAACAATGCGCCCGCGGCGCGCAAAGCGGCGCCGAAATTCGAGCCGGTGGATCCGACCAAGATTCGCCAATTCCGCCGCGTCTCGGCCGACGCGGAGGCCATGGAACGTAATTGCATCCTGCCGCAGGTCACCGACCAGGCGGCGTTGCGCGGCTACAAGATCCTGCGCACCCGCATCGGGCAGCGCCTCGCCGCCAACAACTGGCGCTCCATCGCCGTGACCGGCACGGAGTCGGGGCAGGGCAAGACGCTGACGGCCATCAACCTTTCCATCGCCTTGGCGCAGGATCCGAACACCTACGTGTTCCTGGTCGACCTCGATCTGCAGCGGCCGCAGATCGCCTCCTACTTCGGCATGAAGGTGGAGCGCGGGCTCGGCGATTACCTGGTGGGCGAGGCGGAGTTGGACGACATCGTCTACAACCCCAGCATCGAACGCCTCGCGGTGGTGCCCAACACGCGCGTGCTGGAACACTCCTCGGATTTCCTGGCATCGCCCCGCATGATGGAGCTGGAGTCTAGCCTGAACGCCGAGTCGCCCAAACGCATCATCATCTACGACATGCCACCGCTCCTGCTGTCCGACGATGTGCTGACCTTCGCGCCGCGCGTGGACGGCCTTTTGATGGTGATTTCCGAGGGTCATACCGCGCGCGCTTCGCTCGAGCGCTCCAAGGAGCTGCTGGCGGAGATGAACCTGATCGGTGTGGTGCTCAACCGCTCCTCCGAGCACAACGACAGCCCGTACTACTGAGTTCGTCGGGCAGGCGCTTTTCGGTGCTTGCTTAAGGCATCACACCTCACATGCTGCTGAAGATCGGCCGCTCGCTGTTGCGGTCCTTGGCATTGCGGGCCGCCTTGGCGCTCGGCGGCAGCGGGCTTGCGCTCGCGGTGGGCAACTTGCTGCTGGCGCGTTTCCTGCCTCCGGCGGAATTCGCGCTGTTCTCCCTGACTTTCTCGCTGATCATGGTGGGCATCAGCATCGGCCCGGTCGGCGCGGATGTGATCCTCACGCGTCATCGGTTCGTGCCGGATGCGCGCCTGCACCGGCAGATCCTGCTGACCTCTACGCTCACCTCGCTCGCGATCGTGGTCTTTTCGCACCTGATGTACCCGATTCGCTGGGGACTGCTGTGCTGTCTGCTGGTCTCCATCGTGGCCGGTGCCGTCAAGACCATCCCGGTGGCTTATTACCGCAGTCAGCAGAAGTTCGGTACGGCGTTGACATTGACGGTCAGCACCAACCTGAGCGTGATGACCGCGGCGGTGATTGCTTGGTTCGCACACGCGCAGTCGGCGCTGTGGCCAGCCATTGCCATGGCATTGACGCTGCTGGTCAGCGGCGCCATCGGCTGGCGCAGCATCGCGGCCGCGGCCGCCGGCGCGCC
>JAFEGC010000364.1 GCA_018240265.1 Pseudomonadota bacterium
CGCGGATCGATGACGTCCGGCAATTGGCCGATGTTGATGGGACACAGATGCTTGGACCAGGGTGCCATGGCGCGATCCGGCAGCGCCTTGCCAATCGCCAGCAGACAGGCTTCGACGATCTGGGTGCCGACCGAAATCTGCGAGGCTCCCACGGTCGCCGGGTATTTCGGGTTCACCACCGTACCTTCGGGCATGATGAACCTGATCGGCTTCATCGTTCCGCCGTTCTTGGGCACGCTCGCATCCACCAGGTACAGAAGGCCCACCATGGCCTGCGTGATGGTCACGCCCACGGGGCAGTTCACGAAGGTCGCCTGAGAATCCGTGCCCGTGAAATCGAAGGTGATGTCCTCATCCTCGACGATGGCCTTGACCCGTACCCAGATCGGCTGGTCGTGATGTCCGTCCCAATCCGCCGCGGACGCGCCCTCGTAGATGCCATTGGGGATCTTGCGAATCTCGGCCCGCATCGCGCGTTCGCCGGCGGCGATGATCTCGGCCATGCAGGCCTTGACGATCTCGACACCGTACTTGCGGCACATCTGCTGCACCTGTTCCTCGGCCTGCGCCATGCAGCCGTTGATCAGGCGCGTGTCCATGTCGAGCTCAGTGGGCATGCGTACGTTTCGAAGCACGAGGTCCCAGAAGTCCTTCTGCAGCACGCCCGCCTTCATGAGCTTCATCGGCGGGATGTTGAGGCCCTCGGCGATGATGTCGTACGCCCCTGCGCCGTAGCCGCCCGGCAAGAAGCCGCCCGTATCGCTGACATGAGTCTTGGCCTGGAAGAAGCCCAGATGCTCACCCTCGAAAAACAGGGGCCGGATGAAATTCCAGTCGGGCAGATGGCCGCCACGCACGATGTAAGGGTCATTGGCGACGATGAAATCGCCCGGCTCATACTCACCTTTGAACTTGGCCTCCAGGCCCTTGATGGCCTCCTCGGCCACCAGCGTATGAATCGGCGCCGCGGAAGCCGCCACCACGATCTTGCCGTTGGTGTCGAGAATGCTCTGTCCGAGATCGCGCGCCAGCGCGGTCACGAACGACTGGGTCGAGTACAGCACCTTCTCGCCCACCTGGGTGGCGAGATACTGAAGCTTGTTCCAGACGACCGAGAAAGTGATCGGGTCGATGCCCGCCCTGCCAGCCGTATCTTGCATCTGTGCCATGGCTCAGACTCCCGTTGTCGCGACGGTGGTTACAAAGTTGCCGTAGTCATCCACCTCCGTGCCGACTCCCGGTGGCAGAACGAAGGTGGTGAAGACCTCCTCGATGATGGCCGGACCCTGGACCCGCGCGCCGCTGAGCAGCTTCTCCCCGTCGTAGACCGGCGTATCGACGTAGTCCGAGCTTTCCGCGAAATAGGCCTTTCGATGACCCTTGCGGGCGGCAGCGATGTCGGTTCCGCGGGAACGCGACTGAAGATGCGGCTTGCCGACCGCGGCGGTTCCACTGACATGAAGTCGGATGATCTCGGTCGGATAAGCCGGATCGCCATAGCCGACCGTCTGCTCGTGGATGGTATGGAACCTGGCAATGGCCGAGCGCAAGGTCTCTTGCGTGATCGTGCCGTCCGCCAGCGGAGCGTTTCGATCCCTGAATTGTCCGTAATAGCGCACATCCAGCGTGCGCTTGATGGCTATTTCCTCCGGCTTCGCTCCCTCCTTTGCAAGGGTGGCCCGAGCCTCGGCCTCCATTTCCTCGAACAGCGCCGTCAGTCTGCCAAGATCGGCATTTGCCGTCTCGCTGTAGTAGGCACGCTGGTAGTCATGCTTGAAGTCACAGAACATCATGCCGAATGCGCAGTAAGTCGGCGCCACTTTCGGCACGATGAGTTTGCCGATGTGCAGCTCCTGCATGAGTCGCACGGCATGCACGGCCGCGCCGCCGCCCGCCGCACACAGCGCGAAGTCGCGCGGATCGTAGCCACGCTGGGCGAACGCGACATGGGTGCCACTGGCCATGTTGGAGTTGATGACTTCATGGATCGCGGCTGCTGCTTGAGGAATGGTGAGACCCAAAGGACGCGCAATTTTCGCCTCGATCGCCTGCTCGGCTAGATCCCGGCGCAGCTTGGTCTCTCCGCCCAGGAAGAAGTCCGGGTCGATGTATCCCAGGACCACGTTGGCATCGGTGACCGTTGGGTTCTCTCCGCCCTTGCCATAACAGGCAGGCCCGGGCGTGGCGGCGGCGCTCTTCGGGCCCACCTGCAGACGCCCCGCGGCATCCACATGCGCAATACTGCCTCCGCCCGCGCCCACGGCGGTGACATCGACGCTGGGCAACGCGAACTTCTTGCCGTCGATCACCTGCTGGCGGACCGTCTCGACGACTCCCTGGTGCACCACGCCCACGTCGAAGCTGGTACCACCCATATCCACTGAAAGAATGTTCGGGTAATCATGCGCAAGACCGAGGGTGCGGCCGAGCGACGGACCCGCCGCCGGTCCCGACAACAGCAGCACCGCCGGGTTTTCCGCGACGACATCGGGCGCCGCCAGACCGCCATTGCTCTGCATGAACTGCAGCTGGCCGCGAAAACCGTTTGCATGCAGGAGATCCCCGATCCTGGAGACGAACTTCCGGACCACGGGCGCCACGTATGCAGAAAACATGGCGGTACTCCAACGCTCCACCTCCCCCGCCACCGGCAACACGGCCGAAGAGAGCGTGACCTGCATGCCCGGACACTCCTGCAGGACGATCTCGGCGACACGTCTTTCATGTGTGGGGTTGAGGTGGGAGTGCAGCAGCGTGATCGCAACCGTCTCGGCGCCCTGGGCCCGCAGGTACCGGACGGCCTTGCGACAATCCTCCTCGTTCAGCGGCGTGAGCACTTGGCCACGAAAATCGAGACGCTCCTCGACCTCCGTCATCAGGTG
>JAFEGC010000365.1 GCA_018240265.1 Pseudomonadota bacterium
CATAGGCATAAGGCGCAAAATCCGTGACTCCTTTTTCACGAAGCACGTCCTCGTCCAGCACGAAATGACCCGAGTATTGGCGCGAATCGCGGCACAGGATCGCATGAGCGGCATCTGCCATGATGTCGGGCTTGCGTGACGCACGCATCATCGCTTCGCCGCCAAGTGCGTACTGCACCGCAGCTGTCGCTATGGTTGTTCGAGGCCACAGGGCGTTGCAGGCGATGCCGTCCGGGCGAAGTTCTGCGGCCAAACCAAACATGACCATCGACATGCCATACTTGCTGAGCGTGTAGCCCAGGTGTTGGGCGAACCAGTCGGCTCTCATCGTCAGCGGTGGAGAGAGCGACAGGATGTGCGGGTTGGAGCTTTTGCGCAGGAATGGCAGGCAGGTGCGCGAGACTACGAATGTACCGCGCACGTTGATTTGCTGGATCAGATCGAAACGTGAAATCTCGAGTGATTCCGTACGGGCAAGGCTTATCGCCGATGCGTTGTTGATGCAAATGTCAATGCCGCCAAAATGCGCTGCGGCTTTCTCGACCGCCAGTTTGACCCCATCGGCATCGCGCACGTCGAGCGGCAGAGGCAGAGCCTGGCCGCCTGCTGCAACAATCATGTCAGAAGCCGTATAGATGGTGCCTTCAAGCCTTGGATGAGCTTGAGTGGTCTTTGCAGCGATTGCGACATTCGCGCCATCGCGCGCTGCCCGCAAGGCGATTGCCAGTCCTATGCCGCGACTGCCCCCGGTTATAAACAACGTCTTGCCTTTGAGAGTCATCACTACACCACCTCTGTAACCTGAAACTCTTCACGAATCCACGGCCAGCGCGTCACGAATATCCATGGCGGCATCCATGAGTCCTCGTCTGGCAACCGGAGTGATGTGTGGCAGACTCAGGAATCCATGGATCATTCCGCCGTAGCGACGACCTGTTACCGGGACGCCGGCGCTGCGCAGTCGGTCCGCGTATTGTTCGGCTTCGTCCCGAAGAGGGTCAAACTCGGCAGTAATCACGGTCGCGGAGGGAAGTCGTTTGAGGTCCGTTGCGCGCAGGACCGATGCCAAAGGATTGAATGCTTCCTTTGCCTCGGGCGTGTAGCAGTTCCAGTACCACAGCATCATGTCGCGCCGAAGCAGATGGCCGGTCGCAAACCCGCGCATCGACGCAGTGTCGCAGCCGGCGTCGGTAACGGGTCAGATGCGCAAGGTCACGACATATTGCATCGTGCGAGTCCAGGTCGCAGAAAACCCATCCACCGCCATGAAAGAACATGATGATCGGGAGAAGGTTTGCCTCGATCGGGCGATACAGCCGGACCTGAATGGGACGCGCGGGCCCGGAAACCGCGAACTGTGTGACGCTGTGCAACGCTGCGCCCCGCGGGGCATCCAGCAACAGGCGCGTAGCCTGTCGTCGCAATTCGAGAGACTCGCCCGGCCGTGGCGGCATGAAAACCTGGTCGGGCTGAGACAGCATGCAATGAAATGCCGGGTCGGGCGTCATCGGACGGAATTCTCTGCAGACTTTGCTCCGGGCCGGGGAAGGTGTACCTTAGCACAGGTTTTCTTGCGGGCCTTGAGGAAGCTGGCAATGGGTTGTTGTGTCCTCATCATCACGCTGGTCGGGCAGCTCTTTACCTTGCGCCGCAAGATCCGGATCGCGCTCGGCGCTCCCGTCAACGACTGGTATGACGATACGCCTGAGCCGAGCATATGGTCGGTATGGAGCGAAAAGCTGCGGCGTTGGTTTCGATCTGGATTTCCCAGGGCGGCGCTCCTGGGTTTGGTTTTCGCAGAGGTTACGTTTGCCGCCGTGGCGGTTCCTTCCGGACAGAGCTTCGTTGCGGAGCATCGACGTCATGTGCGCGAGGCCTGGGAGTATGTGTCCAGTTACCGGGTTCTCTCCGACGCTGAAGGATTGTGGTGTCGGGCGACCGGACAAACAGTGCCGGCCACGACCCACTAATCCTCATGCTGGCGCACCCGTGTCGGGACGCACCAGCCGTTTTTCGCAAGTTGGCCAGTGTTTCGTACTGCTATCGTTGCCGGGTCAACAACGAGTATCTCTGGTAGAGCAACGGTTGCCGGTACTTAACTCACGATGGCCCAGATCGACTCGACAATCGTTATCGGATCAGATGCCTTTCGCTCGGCCAGGGAGGCGATGCTGGAGCAGATCGGCCGGATCCGCTCCCTCGAGGAACGTACGCGCCAGGCGTCCGCATCGTCGAAGGCTCGCTTCGACAAGCGTGGGCAGCTTCTGCCACGGGAGCGGCTCGCGCTACTGCTGGATCCGGGCCGGGAATTCCTCGAGCTATGCACCCTGACGGGCTATTGTCTCGACAATCCTGATCCGGAAAAGAGCGTTCCGGGTGGCGGAGTGGTCGCGGGAATCGGTTGGATTGCGGGAACCCGCTGCATGGTCTTCGTCAATGACAGCGGCATCGATGCGGGCGCGCTGCAGCCCAGGGGGCTCGACAAGCAGCTCCGCATTCAGGAAATCGCGCTGGCCAATAAGCTTCCATATGTCCAATTGGTGGAAAGCGCCGGCGCGAACCTGTTGTCATACCGCGTCGAGGAGTTCGTTCGCGGCGGAAATCTGTTCAGGAATCTGGCGCGGATGTCCGCAGCCGGGCTTCCGGTCATCACCATCGTTCACGGTTCCTCGACCGCGGGAGGTGCCTACCAGACGGGCCTTTCGGACTACATCATCATGATTCGCGGGCGCTCGAGGGCGTTCCTGGCCGGCCCCCCTTTGTTGCTGGCCGCAACGGGCGAAGTGGCAACGGAAGAAGACCTGGGTGGAGCGGAGATGCATACCGGGATTTCCGGGCTGGGTGATTACATGGCCGAAGACGACCGGGA
>JAFEGC010000366.1 GCA_018240265.1 Pseudomonadota bacterium
GGCAGTTTTACGGCCTGCCTGCCGACATTGCGGCCTGTCGCGCCTACCTGCGCGAGCGTCTCGCGCACGGCGAGTCGCGCGTGTATCTGGCCTGCCGGGACGCCAAGGCCGTGGGTTTCATGCAGTTGTACCCTTCCTTCGGTTCGCTCTCGCTGCGCCGCGTCTGGGTGCTGTACGACTTGTTCGTCGCGCCCGAGGCGCGGCGCCACGGAGTGGCGACACGGCTCCTGGAGCAGGCGCGGCGGCTCGGCCTCGACACCGGCGCGAACGAGCTGACCCTGGCCACGGCAGCCGACAATCTCAACGCGCAACGCCTGTACGAGCGCATGGGCTGGAAGCGCGACCTGGCGTTCTACTATTACAGTTTGAGGATTTGAGCGGAGGGCGGTCCCGCGAACGCGCCCGGTCTCCGCCCGCTCACCCCGGCGCCGCAGGAGACGCGGCCCAGCGGCATCGGCTGCCCGCGATCAGAGGCGTTGCAGCAGCGCTGCACCCACCGAATAACCGCCGCCGAAAGACAGCATCAGCACCTTGCCACCGGGCGGCACCCGCGCCTCGTTGCGATGCAGGGTGATGGGGATGCTGGCGCTGCCGGTGTTGCCCAACCGGTCGATGCTGACCGCCACCCGCGAAGCATCAATGCCCAGCCGCTCTGCCAGCGCCTGCAAGATGCGCAGGTTCGCCTGGTGCGGCACCACCAGCGAGATATCCGCCTGGGTGAGCCCGGCGGAGGCGAGAATCTCCCGGCCGATCTGCTCCATTTCCGCCACTGCGTGATGGAACACCTCCCGGCCATGGGGCATTTGCAGCCCCCCCGCCCGCGGCTGCATGCGCACCGCCTCCGGCCCGCGGCCCAGCTCCGCCCGCCCTCGCGTCAGGGTATTCAGCACCCGCAGGTTTCCGCCCGGCGCGAGCAGCACGGCCGCCGCACCATCGCCCCACAGGTGATTGCTGTCGGCGTCGCTGAAATGGCTGTTGTGTTCGGTGGCCACGATCAGGGCGCAGCGCGAGCGCTCCGCCTCGATGAAGGTGGCCGCCACTTCCAGGGCATTCAAGAAAGAAGAACAGGCCGAGGACAGCTCGAACACCTTGGCATTGCGCAGCGTGAACGCACGCTGCACCTGGTGCGCGGTGGTACCGATGGTATCGTGCGGCGTGTAGGAGGCCGAGATCACGAGATCCACCGGAGCCGGCCACTGGCCGATGTCCTGCAGCAGGTTGCGCACGGCGGCGATGGCCATGCTCGCGCTGCTTTCCTGCTCGCCCGCGCGGCGCCGCTCCAGAATGCCGGTGCGGCGTACGAACCAGTCTACCGGCTTGCCGGTTTGGGCCGCGAAGTGCTCGTTGCTCAGGACCTGGGCGGGAACGTATTCGCCGGTGGCGTATATGTGGGCGAGATGCACCGGGGTCTTCACTGCGAGGCGCTCACCACACGTGCACCCGCTTCTCGGGCGGCAGGAACATGGCATCGACGGGCTGGATGTCGAACGCCGCGTACCAGGCGTCGAGATTGCGCAGCGGGCCGATGACGCGGAAACGCGCCGGGCTGTGTGGATCGCTCATGACCTGCGTGCGCAGGCTCTCGTCGCGATCCAGGCTCCGCCACACCTGCGCCCAGGACAGGAAAAACCGCTGATCGCCGGACAGTCCATCCAAAACCTGCGGCTCCTGCCCCTTCAAGGACAGATGATAGGCGGCGTAGGCGACGGTCAGGCCGTTCAGGTCTCCCAGGTTTTCGCCCAGGGTTAGCCGGCCATTGATCTTCAGGCCCGACACCGCCACGAACTGGTCGAACTGCGCCGCCAGCTTGTCCCCCAGGGCTTTGAAGGCCGCCTCATCCTGCGGCAGCCACCAGGTTCGCAGCACGCCGCGCTCGTCGGACTTGGCGCCCTGGTCATCGAAGCCGTGGCTCATCTCGTGCCCGATGACAGCGCCGATGCCACCGTAGTTCACGGCCGCATCGGCCTTGGGATCGAAGAACGGCGGCTGCAAGATGGCGGCCGGAAAGACGATCTCGTTGAACACCGGGTTGTAGTAGGCGTTCACGGTCTGCGGCGGCATTTCCCACTCATCGCGATCCGTGGGCTGATGCAGGCGCTTCAACTGCCGCTGCCACTCGAAAACGGCGGAGCGGGTGAGATTCCCGAAGGCATCGGCCGGCCGCACCAGAAAATCACCGTAGTCACGCCACTTGTCAGGGTAGGCGATCTTGGGCCGGAAAGTCGCCAGCTTTTTCAACGCCTGCTGGCGCGTCTGCGGCGTCATCCACGCGGCCGCCGCGATGCGCTGTCGATAGGCCGCACGCAGATTCTCCACCAGCTCCAGCATCTGCGCCTTGGCGCTGGGCGGGAAGTAGCGCTGCACGTAGATCTGGCCCACCGCCTCGCCCAGCGCATTGTTGGTGGCCTGCACCGCACGCTTCCAGCGGTCGCGCTGCTGCGGTTGGCCGTTCAAAATCTTGCCATAGAACTCGAACCGCTCCTCGTCGAAAGCCGTGGGCAGCACCGCCGCGCGGCTCACCAGGTAGTGGTACTTGAGGTAGGGTTTCCAGCTGGAGACGGCAATGGAGTTGAACTGGGTCGCCAGCTTTTCCACCGCATCGAGCTCCGCCACCACGTACTCCTTCTCCCCGGCTACGCCGCCGGCGCCCAGCAGCGATTGCCACGGAAACTTCGGCGCCATGCCGATGAGCGCCTGGCGGCTGCGCAGGTTGTAGGTAAGATCGCGCTCGCGCTGCTTTTCGATGGGCCAGTGCGCCCGCGCGATGGAGGATTCCAGGTCAAGGATTTTCTGTGCGTCCTGGTGCGCGGTAGCGGCACCGGCCAGCGCCAGCATGCGCTCGATGTGCGCGAGGTACTGGGAGCG
>JAFEGC010000367.1 GCA_018240265.1 Pseudomonadota bacterium
CCGGGTGCTGGGGCTGGCCAGCCTTGCCGCACTGCCACGGCGCCTGACGCTGGATTTTTCCGACCTCACCGACAAGGGGCTGGCTTACGATCTCATCCGCGGCAGTTTCGATCTGCATGAGGGCAATGCCTACACCAGCAACCTGCTGCTCGAGGGCCCGGCCCTGGAAATCGGCCTGATCGGCCGCGTGGGCCTTGCAAAACGCGATCTCGACCAGACTGCCGTGGTGGCGGGCAATTTCGGCGTGACCCTGCCCATCGCCAGCACGTTGGCGGCGGGGCCGGTGGTGGGCGCCGCCGTGCTGGTGTTTTCGCAGCTGTTCAAACAGCCGCTCAAGGGGCTGGTGCGAGGGTATTATCGCATCACCGGCAGCTGGGAAAACCCGCAGATCGAGCGGGTGAAAAGCGATGCCGCCGCCGAGGCGCAGCGCGAGTCGCAGGCCGTACACAAGTAGTGAGGAACGAATAGATGGGCGTGGTCGCCGCCGTGCAAATGAATTCCGGACACGTGGTCGAGGACAACCTGGTCGCGGCCGCGCGGCTGTTGCGCGAGGCCAAGGAGCAGGGCGCGGACATCGCCTGCCTGCCGGAAAATTTCGCCTTCATGGGCAAGCGCGATGCCGACAAGCTCGGCGTCGCGGAAGACGCAGCCTCAGGGCCCGCGCAGGAGTTCCTGGCAGCCACCGCCCGTGAGCTCAAGATGTGGATCCTGGGCGGTACCATCAATATCCGCCACCCGGGCGGGCGACGCGTGGCCAACGCCTCGCTCCTGTTCGATGCGCGCGGCAAGTGCGTCGCGCGCTACGACAAGATCCACTTGTTCGACGTATCCATCCCGGGGCGCAACGAGGATTATCGCGAATCTGCCAACGTGGAGCCGGGTTCAGCGCTGGTGGTGGCGGACACGCCGGTGGGCCGGCTCGGCCTGTCAGTATGCTATGACATGCGCTTTCCCGAGCTGTATCGCGTCCTGGTGGATCAGGGCGCGCAATGGTTCAGCATGCCGGCAGCCTTCACCGTGCCCACTGGCCGCGCGCACTGGGAGTCGCTCCTGCGCGCGCGCGCCATCGAGAACCTGTGCCTCGTGGTGGCGCCGGCGCAGGTCGGTCTGCACAGCAGCGGTCGCGACACCTATGGTCACAGCCTGATTGTGGATCACTGGGGCAAGGTTTTGGCCTGCCTGCCGGAGGGGCCGGGCGTGATCAGCGCCACGGTGGACCTGGCGGAGCAGGCCGCCGCACGCGAGCGCTTCCCGGCGCTGACCAACCGGCGCCTGGTGGCGCAACCCGCACAGGTGCGCGCATGAGCAGCGAGCTCGAAACCGCCAGCGAATTGATCCTGCGTCCGTCGGGTCTCGATCAGAACGCACTGAGCCGCGTGCTGGGACTGTCGGCGGGCCGGGGCATCGACTACGCCGATCTGTACTTCCAGTTCTCGCGCGAGGAATCCTGGTCGCTGGAGGACGGCATCGTCAAGGATGCCTCGCACAGCATCGAGCAGGGCGTGGGCGTGCGCGCGGTGAGCGCGGAGAAGACCGGTTTCGCCTACACCGATGAAGTTCAGCTGCCGGCGCTGGAGCGCGCGGCCGGCAGCGCCCGCGCCATCGCGCGCAGCGGCACCGATCTTGCGCTCAAGAGCTGGTCGCCGGTGGAGCAGCGCCGGTTGTATCGCCCGATCGATCCGCTCGACACCCTGCGCGACGAGGACAAGGTCGCCTGGCTCATGAGGTTGGATGCGCATGCGCGCAAGGCCGATCCGCGCGTGAAGCAGGTGATGGCCTCGCTCGCCGCCTCGCACGAGGTGGTGCTGGTTGCCGCCAGCGACGGCACGCTGGCCGCCGATGTGCGGCCACTGGTGCGCATGAACGTGGCGGTGATCGTCGAGCAGGGTGGGCGGCGCGAGCAGGGTTACAGCGGCGGCGGCGGTCGCATCGGCTGGAATGAATTGCTCAACGGCGATGCGCCGTTCAAGTTTGCGGACGAGGCGGTGAGGCAGGCGCTGGTGAACCTGGAAGCGGTGGCCGCGCCGGCGGGTGCCATGACCGTGGTGCTGGGACCGGGCTGGCCCGGCATCCTGCTGCACGAGGCCATCGGTCACGGCCTGGAAGGGGATTTCAACCGCAAGGGCACCTCGGCATTCTCCAACCGTATCGGCCAGAAGGTGGCGAGCGAGACCATCACCGTGGTGGATGACGGTACGCTGGACGCGCGCCGCGGCTCGCTCAACGTCGACGACGAGGGTACGCCCACGCAGTGCACGGTGCTGATCGAGAACGGTATTTTGCGCGGCTACCTGCAGGACAAGCTCAATGCGCGGCTGATGGGCATGCAGCCCACCGGCAACGGCCGGCGCGAATCTTTCGCGCACATGACGCTGCCGCGCATGACCAACACTTATATGCGACCCGGCAAGACTCCGCCGGGCGAGATCATCGCCTCGGTGCAGAAAGGTCTGTACGCCGTGAACTTCGGGGGCGGCCAGGTGGATATCACCTCAGGCAAGTTCGTGTTCTCGGCTTCGGAGGCCTATCTCATCGAGAACGGCAAGGTCGGCGCGCCGGTGAAGGGCGCCACCCTGATCGGCAACGGACCGGACGTGCTCACCCGCGTGAGCATGGTGGGCGATGATCTCAAGCTCGACGCCGGTGTCGGCACCTGCGGCAAGGAAGGGCAGTCGGTGCCGGTGGGCGTGGGTCAGCCGACGCTGCGCGTGGATGGGCTCACCGTGGGCGGCACCGGCTGATGCGCACGGCGGCGCGCACCGCTTGCAAATCTGCATGATCGCGCTGGCTTTGGCGCTCCCCATGCGGCGGACCTGTCGGCACACTGACGCCGTGGCTTCCCATGGATGGG
>JAFEGC010000368.1 GCA_018240265.1 Pseudomonadota bacterium
GCGATGGCCCTGGCCTGCTCGATGGCGCCCGCCTGCGGTTTCTGCGCCAGATACACCAGACGCTGGTAATTCTGGAAATACACTTGCTGGAGCTGCGGGAAGCGGTCGATGCCCAGACCCTGGATTACCAGGCGCTCGAAATGCCGCAACAGGAAGTCGGTCAGATAGAACGTACCGGGCTCCTGTGCCGACAGCTCGGCAAAGGCCGCTGAGCCTGCGAAAAATTCATAGCAGTGCGCTCCTGGAAGCCGCGCCACGCCTTCCTGTTCCAGCATCCGGTCGAGTTCACCGCCGGTGCCGCAGTCGGCGTAGGCGATGAACATCAGCGCGTAGCGCGCGCGATTCTCATGGATCTTGGCGCGCACCGCCGCCGGAATCTTCTCGGGACGGTTGTGCAGTTCCGGCGGCAGGCACTGCACGTCGAAAGATGACCAGCCATTGATGCGCTTGAGCTCGCTGACCTCGTGCGCCAGCGCGCCACAGGCGATCACCAGGGTGCGCGCCTCGCGTAGCATGGCTGGATCTTCGCTCAGCTCGCGGCCGCCCGTGTCCGGCGCGAGGCGATCAGGTTCTTGGCGGTTTCCACGGCGATGCCGGCGTCGCGGCAGTAGGCATCCGCACCCACGGCCTTGCCGAATTCCTCGTTCAGCGGCGCCCCACCCACCAGCACGATGTAGTCATCGCGCAGCCCCTTCTGCTTGAGCGTATCGATGACCACTTTCATGTACGGCATGGTGGTGGTGAGCAGCGCCGACATGCCCAGGATGTCCGGCTTGTGCTGCTCCAGAGCTTCCAGGTATTTCTCCACCGCGTTGTTGATGCCAAGGTTGATCACTTCGAAACCGGCGCCTTCCAGCATCATCGACACCAGGTTCTTGCCAATGTCGTGGATGTCGCCCTTGACCGTACCGATGACGATCTTGCCGATGGGTTCCACGCCCGTTTCGGCCAGCAGCGGGCGCAGGATTTCCATGCCGCCCTTCATGGCGTTGGCTGCCAGCAGCACCTCGGGCACGAACAGGATGCCGTCGCGGAAGTCGATGCCGACGATGCGCATGCCTTCCACCAGCGCATCGTTCAGGGTTTTCTCCGCCGACCAGCCACGCTCCAGGAATATGCGCGTGGCCTCTTCCACCTCTTCCTTCAGACCGTTGTACAGGTCATCATGCACCTGTTCGGTCAACTCCTCGTTGTTCAAGGAGCGAAGATCGAACTCGCCTTCAGCTTGATCAGACATAATGGCCTTCTGTTGAGCGGTTCCCGGGGAACCGCGGTACGCCCGTCCCGAGCCAATGGTATGTCGCAATCGGACACGTGACTAGCGGCTTCGCGACAGTGGCATGCCGAATGACGACATACCATTCTAATCCATGCAATTCGACACCCAACACCCCTACATCCTGACCGCCACCTGCCCCAGCCGCATGGGCACCACCGCCGCCGTGACCGGGTTCCTCGCCTCGCATCGGCTGTACATCATGGACATGCAGCAGTTCGACGATACTCTGACCCAGCGTTTTTTCGTGCGGGTGACGTTCTGCGGCGTGGCCGGCGAGATGCTGGACCTCGATGCCCTGAAGGCGGGCTTCGAGGACATCGCGCGCCGCGAGCAGATGCAGTGGGACATCCACGATGGTGCACACCAGAGCCGCGTCATGATCCTGGTGTCGAAGCTGGATCACTGTCTGGAAGACCTGCTCTACCGGCACCGCACCGGGGAGCTGCGCATGGACATCACCGGCATCGTCTGCAACCACCCCGACATGGAACCGGTGGCGCGCCGCCATGGCGTGCCTTTCACGTATCTGCCCATCACGGCCGAGACCAAGCGGGCGCAGGAAGAAAAGCTCCTGCAGATGATCAATTCCACCGGCACGGAACTGGTGATCCTCGCGCGTTTCATGCAGATCTTCTCCGATGCCATGTGCCGGCAGCTGGCCGGCCGCGCGGTCAACATCCACCACTCCTTCCTGCCGGGTTTCAAGGGCGCCAAACCCTATCACCAGGCGCATGCCCGCGGCGTGAAGCTGATCGGCGCCACCGCCCACTACGTCACCGCCGACCTCGACGAAGGCCCGATCATCGAACAGATGGTGGAGCGCGTCGATCACAGCTTCACGCCGGAAATGCTCACCGCCACCGGCCGCGACACCGAGCGGCGCGCGTTGTCCACGGCCGTGCGGCTGCTGCTGGAACACCGAGTATTCCTCGACGGGGACAAGACCGTGGTGTTCAAGTAGCTTCCGTTCAAACGGGCGCGGTGCGGTAGACGCCCTGCGGCGTTCAGCCGGCCGCGTTCTGCCGTTCCGCGCTGGGCGGATGGCCAAACTGGTTGCGGTAGCACTTGGAGAAATGCGGCGGCGATTGGAAGCCGCAGGCGGTGGTGATGTCCATGATGGGCATGGCGGTCTGCAGCAGCAGTTCACGCGCGCGGCGCAGGCGCATTTCCAGGTAATAGCGCTTAGGCACGCAGTTCAGGTGGCGCTTGAACAGCCGCTCGATCTGACGCCGCGACAGGCCGGTGGCCTTGGCGATCCGGTCCAACGACATCGGCTTCTCGATATGCTGCTCCATGAGCTGCGCCACCTTGATCAGACTCCGGTGCGAGGGCCCCACCTGCGCCCGCAGCGGCACGTATTGCCGGTCCTTGTCGCTTCGTACCCGCTCCACCAGGAATTGCTCGGACACCAGCTGCGAGATGCGCGCGCCGAGCTTGAGCCGGATCAGATTCAGCATCAAATCCAACGGCGCCGTCCCACCCGAGCAGGTGTAGCGGTCCTTGTCGATGGTGAACAGCTGGTCGCTGATACGCACCCGCGGAAACTCCTCGCGCAGCGCCGACAGAT
>JAFEGC010000369.1 GCA_018240265.1 Pseudomonadota bacterium
CACCAGAATGGTATCCACGTAACTGGCGGGCGCAACATCCTGCAGCGCGGGGATCCGTCCATACATGGTGCCCGTGGCGGTGGCGGGACTGCCGGCGTACACCGTCAAGGGTCCGGCCGAACCAGCGAAGGAGCCACCGGTTCCATCGCCCATCACCTGGGCATAGGCCGTGCTCCAGTAGATGTTGTAGTCCAGCGCGTTCGCACCCGAGAACATCTTGCGCGTCGCATAGCTGCCCGAAAGTCCGGTGCTCAGCCCCACGTTCATCGTGACCGTGGTGACGCCCGCGCCGCTTCCCGTACAGGTGACGCGCAGCGTGCCGGTCGAGGTATCGGCGGTGGGGCTCAGCGGGTTGTAGATGCCGAAGGCGATGCTGGTGGCCGAGGCCGAGCAGCTCACCGTCACCGCCCGCGCGCCGCCCGCGGCCAGCAGCAGCAAGGGCACGACGCAGAGCCTTGCGCACCACCGCCCGGCGAACCGGCGCCTCATGTGTCATCTCCCGGAGTCCGCAGCGTCTTCGTGCAGCGAATCGTACCAAGATCGGGAAGCGGCTCGGTCGATTGCGGAGGCTGCACGCGGAACTCGCAGACATTGCCGCGCCAGCGCGCCTCGCCGCCCGTGCCGTGGTCGTAGTCGGTGATGTACACCATGCCGTCCATCACCACCGGGAATTGCTCACCGTTGATTTTCACCGTGGCGCCGGCCGGCACCGGCTTGCCATCGGGCATTACCAGCTCGAGCGTGGCATGGCGCACACGATGCACCGGGAAGCGCGCCACCACGCCGCTCCGGTAGGGCGGAGCCATGATGGTGCTGCTGGCGTCGATGGCGGTGTCCAGCGGCAGGTCCTCGGGGTTGATGCTGACGCGGTTGGCCTCGTAGGGACGCAGGTTGTACAGCAACGCCTTGCCGTTCGCGTCGGTATGCGTGACCAGCTGGTTTTCCACGTACACCGGCACGTCCGCAAGACCGGCGACATCGACCACGGCGAAGCTGCCGTTCACCGCGCGCGTGGCCGCGAACTTGCCGGCGAGCCAGGTCATCGAGCCGTTGAACGAGGCCATGCGCCCGTCGATGCCGGCATTGCGCGCCGTCTCGACCTCGATGTCGGCGGCGCTGAACTGCTGGCGCCAAGCCGCATCGTAATTGCCGCGCGAGGAGCCCGCCAGCCGCCAGCCGCTGCCCTCGCCCACTGGCGCACTGGAGGCGAGCGTGGCGATCATCTCGTTCTGCGGCGCGCCCTCACCGCTCCCGCCCAGTGTCGACAGCGTGGCCGCCTGACGCTGACCGAACGGCACCACGTAGACGAGGTAGGCGCTGGTGGAATCGCCGGAGGAGCGCACACGCGTGAGCGTCATGTTGAGCGTGCCCGAGCGGCCGAAGGTCACCGAGTGCGTCAGGCTCAAGGTCTGCAGGGCCGGCGCCGCGCGATAGCTCTGGCGCACATAGGCCAGCGACAGCGAGCCGGCCGCGCCCAGGCTGGTGCCGAGCTGCAGCACGTCGCGCTGGCGAAAGCGCATGCTGGAATTGACCGAGTCGCCCACCTGTGCGAAACCTTGGGCGGCGATCAGCGTGCTCGCCACGAAACTCATGCGCCGGCCACGATGCTCGAAGCCAAGACCACTGAGCGCTCCCGAGCCTTGCGCATCGCCGCCCGCGCCGGCCGTAAAATTCAGCGTGCCGAACCGGCCGACGCCGAGGTAGGCGTTGAGGCCGGCCGCGTGCGCATCCTGCGCCAGGTATTCCGCGTGACCCTCCAGCGTGAACCAGTCGGACAGGCCGCGGCGATAGCTGCCCTCGGCCAGCAGCGCACCGTAATGGTTGCTGGCGATCGCGTAATCCTCGCGCACCTTGCCCAGGTTCAGCGACCATTGGGTGAGACCCGGCGCCAGCAGGTTGATGGATGAATAGAACGACTTGGTCATCACCTGCTCGCGCCCCAGCGCATCGCGCACCACCACGCTCACATCGCCGGTGCCTGACACGGCGGGCAGACGGTCGACGATGAAGGGACCCGGCGGCAGCTGCGAGCTGGACACCAGTTGGTGATTCACGAACACATCCACCGTGGAGGGCACGGTGGCGGTGCCGCCGGCGGACAGGAGCGGCGCGGTCAGCAGATCGGGGCGCATGCCGAAATTCTTGGAAAGCCGCACGCCGGCGAAGCGCACCGCGTTGCCCCAGCTGCCCGCATCGCTGATGGCATCGCCCAGGCTCAAGGTTTGCAGGCGGTCAGGGAAATCCCGGGAATACGTCGTGTCCAGACGCACCATGGCGCGATTGAACACGTCATCGCGAGCCACGGAAGTCTGGGTCAGCACGCCCATGCCCGCGAACAACCCCAATTCGGTGAACGCGCCGGCCGTGTGCGCACCCTCGACTTGCTGTGCGTTGAGCTGGTAGTTGAAGAACAGGCCGGGCGATGCCGGCGTCAAGGCGGGCGAGACTCGCTCCGGCGCATTCAAATGCGTCATCTGGAAACTCTTGCCGGGCACGCTGATCACCGCCACCTGCCGCGACTCGTCGATGGCGACGTTGGTGCCGGGAATGTCTGCCGGCGAGTACCAGCGGTGTCCATCCCGCTCCAGCGGCTGAGTGGCCGGCGGGTTCAGACGCAGGCGCGCGAAGTCCTCGGCCGACAACAGCAGTTGGTTGTCTGGGCCACGCAGCACCACGAAGGATTCGCCGGCGTCGGTATCGTTGAGGCGCACCTCGAGCACGGATTCCTGCAACATTGCCGCCGCGGCATGCGCCCACCCGAAGCTCAAACATGCGAACAGCAGCGCGCCAGAATATGTCGCCAGAGCGGTGGTGGATCGGCTTGCAAAAACCCGCC
>JAFEGC010000036.1 GCA_018240265.1 Pseudomonadota bacterium
CACGCCGCCGGCTGGCTCGAAGGAGGTCTGGTAGCCTCGTACGAAAAATTCGTGATGGATGCGGACCAGTTGGCCATGATGCAGGCACTGGCTGCGGGCATGGATCTGTCCGAGCGCGGTCAGGCCATGGATGCGTTGCGCGAAGTTGGTCCGGGCAATCATTTCCTGGGTTGCACGCACACGCAGGCGAATTTCGAGACGGCGTTCTACCAGTCCAGCATCGCCGACTATTCCTCGTACGAGCAGTGGACTCTGGAAGGCAGCCAGGATGCCCTGCATCGCGCCAACCGCGTGTGGAAACGAATGCTCGAGGATTACCAGGATCCGGGACTCGATCCGGCCAAAGACGAGGCGCTGCGTGAATTCATGGCGAAGCGCAAGGAGGTGCTGACCGATGCCATCGAAGAGGAATGACGGTGGTGACGCGGATATGGCGACATGCCGCGAAAGTCGTTCCTTCGCGCGCGGCGCGTTGCTAGCGTTTTCCCCGACCTCTCAGTGAGTGTTTCGATCCCCCCTCGGCACTCATGTGGTGCTTGTAAGCCGGCATGTTAGTGCCGGCTTTTTTATGTGCGCTCGACACGGGCGCGCTTCTGCAGGTGCAGCGGCTCGGCTTTGAAATCACAGAATGTGATCTCAAAGCAGCCCATTCGGTGGCCGTGAGCTGGAACATGAAGTCGTCGGGAAACCGCGCCAAGTTGCGCTTGACGGCCGGTGCCAGGGTGCGTGTCTCCACGTCGTAGAGGGCTGCGAGGACTCAGGCGATTTGATGCCGCTCTGCCGCGAGTGCGGCGTTCGAAAACCACCCGAGCTGTGAGCTCAGCGCAGTGACCTCACCGATGACCAGCAGCGCCGGCGAGGCGAGCTTGGCGGTGGCGGCCAACGAGGCAATCGTGGCCAGCGTGCCGTTCACGACGCGTTGATCGGGGAGCGTCGCCTGCGCCACCAGCGCCGCGGGGAAGCTCGCAGGAGCGCCATGCGCCTGCAGCTCGCGGCTGATGTGCTCGATGCGTGCCAGCCCCATGTAGAACACCACCGTCTGCCCAGGTTGCACCAACGCGGCCCAATTGGGTTCCTGTCCCGGCTCGTCGGCATGGCCGGTGACGAAAGTGACGGCATGCGCGTGTTGTCGATGCGTGAGCGGAATGCCGGCATAGGCCGCGGCGCCGATGGCGGCGGTGATCCCGGGCACCACGGAGAACGCGATGCCCGCCGCGGCCAACGCCTGCAATTCCTCGCCGCCGCGCCCAAACACGAACGGATCGCCGCCCTTCAGCCGCACCACGCGCCGTCCGGCGAGGGCGTGTTCGATCAACAGTGCGTGGATATCGGCTTGCGCAGTGCTGGGCTGATGCGCTGCCTTGCCCACGCAGATACGCAGCGCATCGCGCCGCGCCATGTCGAGCACGGCGGAGGAGACCAGCCGGTCGTAAAGCACGACATCCGCATCCTGCAACGCGCGCAGCGCCTTCAGCGTCAGCAGCTCCGGATCGCCCGGTCCCGCGCCCACCAGCGTGACTTCGCCGCGTGGCGGCGGCGCCTGCGCCGTCGAGGCCAGGAACTGCTGCGCAATGCGCTCGGCACCGCGCCGGTCGCCTTCGATCAGGCGGCGCGCCGCCGGTCCGTCGATGACGTCCTCGAAATAGCGTCGCCGCGCGGCGGTGTCGCGCAGCTTGACCACTGCCTGGCGCCGGATATCCGCGAGCCAAAGCGCCAGCTCACCGAAGCGTTGTGGAAAGAAGGCTTCCAGGCGTTCACGCAGGCGGCGGGCCAGCACCGGCGAGGTGCCGGCGGTGCAGACCGCCACGGTGACCGGGTCGCGGTCGACGATGGCGGGCACGATGAAGCGCGAGGCCTCGCGGTCATCGACCACGTTGACGGGAATGCCGCGGCGATCGGCCAGCTTGGCGATCCAGCGGTTCAGGGCGCGACGCGAGGTGGCGACGATGGCCAGGCGCACCCGTTCCAGGTCGTCCGGTTCGAATTCGCGAGTCAGCAGCCGCAGTGTCCCGGCCGCGGCGCGCGCCTGAATGCCGGCATGTACCTGCGGCGCCACCACCGTTACCCGCGCGCCGCATTTTTCCAGCAGTGCGAGCTTGCGCAGCGCCACCTCGCCGGCGCCCACGATCAGTACCGGCTGTGCCGCCAGATCGAAAAATGCCGGGAAGTATTTCACTGCTGCCAGACCGAGGCGTTAATCGCCCATCGCCGGCGCGGCCACCAGGGCCGGCGCCTTGCGTCGCGGATGCAAGCCGCACTCGCGCGAGTCGGAGCGCTCCCACCACCAGCGCCCCGAGCGGGCATCCTCGCCCGGCTGTATCGCGCGGGTGCAGGGGGCGCAACCAATGCTGGGAAAACCGCTGTCATGCAGGCTGTTGTAGGGCAGGTGCAGATTGCGGATGTAGGTCCAGACATCGTTCTCGGACCAGTCCAGCATCGGGCTGATCTTGTGCAGTCCGTACTCGGCATCCCATTCCACCGGTGAGGCCAGCGCGCGGCTGGCGGATTGGCCCTTGCGGATGCCGGTCACCCAGGCGGCCTTGCCGGCCAGGGCGCGGCGGAAGGGCTGGATTTTGCGAATGCCGCAGCAGGCCTGCCGGTCTTCCAGACTGTCCCGGAAGCCGTTGATGTGGGTACGCGCCACCCAGCCCTCGACCTGGCTGCCGTCCGGATAGAAGATGCGCATGCCGCGCTGGTACTTGCGCTGGATACGTTCGATCAGGTCATAGGTCTCGGGAAACAGCCGTCCCGTGTCGATTGTGAACACATCGATTTGCGGCACTTCGCGCCAGATCAGGTCGGTGAGGACCATGGATTCGGCGCCCAGGCTGTTGGCGTAGGTGACGTCCTGGTACTCGGCCACGGCGGCGCGCAGCTGCGATACGGTGTGTGCGGCTTTCTGGCGCAGATCCTCGGGCAGGTCGGATGGGGTCACCTTGCCAATATAGAATTGGCCCGTTTGGCCCGGAACGAACTTGCGATTATGAGCAGATGCGTTTTCGTCATAGCGTCGAACTGCGGGCGCCCGACATACTGACGTTGCGGTCCGGACGAACCGGGCTCACAAGGGGTCGAACATCGAATGAAATTCCAACAATTGCGCTACCTGGTGTCTGTTCACGAAAACGGCCTCAACATCACTGCCGCCGCGCGCCAGCTGCACACCTCCCAGCCGGGGGTTAGCCGGCAGCTCAAGATGCTGGAGCAGGAGCTGGGCTTTCAGCTGTTCGAGCGCGAGGGACGGGCGCTGACGCGCACCACCCCAGCGGGCGAGGAGATCATCGCGCGCGCCAGCAATATTCTGCGGGAAATGCACAACATACGACGCACCTCGGCCGAACTGCGCAAGGCCGACGGCGGTTCACTGTCCATCGCCACCACCCATACGCAGGCGCGCTACATCCTGCCCGAGGTGATCCGCGCCTTCCGCGCCAAGTATCCGAAGGTGCGCCTGCATTTGCACCAGGGCACTTCCGAGCAGATCGCCGAGATGGTGGCCAAGGACCGCGTGGATTTCGCCATGGCCACGGGCTCGGACGATCTGTTCCTGCAGCTGGTGCGCCTGCCGGTGTATCGATGGCATCGCACCGTGGTGGTGCCTCAGGGCCACGCGTTGGTGGACGCCGGCAAGCTCAGTCTCAAGAAGCTGGTGGAATTCCCCATCATCACCTACGTGTTCAGCTTTTCGGGCCGCTCCTCACTGCAGGCGATGTTCGACAAGGCGGGCTTGACGCCCGACGTGGCGCTCACCGCGCGCGATTCCGATGTCATCAAGACCTACGTCCGGCTCGGGTTGGGCGTGGGGATCCTCGCCAGCGTGGCGGTGGAGCGGGCGGCGGACTCGGACCTCGCGGTGCTCGATGCCCGACATCTGTTCGACAGCCACCTGACCTGGATAGGTTTCCGGCGCGGCGCGCTGCTGCGCGCCTACATGTACGAGTTCATCGAGCTGCTGGCACCGCACCTGTCCCGTCGCTTGGTGCGCGAGACCGAGAAGCTGGGATCGCAGCTCGAAGTCGATGCCGTCTTGGCAGACATTCGTATTCCAATCAAGGACATGCACTAACCGTATATGGAGATGCCGTAATGTTCGTTCCGGTGGTGGCGGGATCGGCGCTAGGCTGCTCGCGAAGGCTGGTATCTGGCTGGCGGATGGGGAACAAGCCGTGCCGTTGGAGTCAAGAAGGATAGCCGATGATGCGCAAGCGCTCCTGGGCGGCCGCGCTGGCCCCGACACTGATGCTCACGCTGGCCGCGGGCGCGACGTGCGCTGCCGGCGCGGTGACGCTGCTGAACGCCTCCTACGATCCCACCCGCGAGTTGTACGAGGATTACAACAAGGCCTTCGCCGCCTACTGGAAAACCAGGACCGGCGATACGCTCACCATTAACCAAAGCCACGGCGGTTCGGGAAAACAAGCGCGCGCCGTCATCGACGGACTGCCAGCGGACGTGGTGACGCTGGCACTGGCCTATGACGTGGATGCGCTGGTCAAGCGGGGCAAGCTCATCCCTGACACCTGGCAGGCGCGCTTGCCCGACAACAGTTCGCCCTATACCTCGACCATTGTGTTCCTGGTGCGCAAGGGCAACCCGAAGAAAATCAAGGACTGGGGCGACCTGGTGCGCCCCGGTGTGGGCGTGATCACGCCCAATCCGAAAACTTCGGGCGGGGCCCGCTGGAATTATCTGGCCGCGTGGGCCTACGCGCTGAAGCAGCCGGGCGGCAACGCGACCTCGGCACAGCAATTCGTGCGCAAATTGTACGAGAATGTGCCGGTGCTGGATTCGGGGGCGCGCGGCTCGACCGTGACCTTTGTCGAGCGTGGCATCGGCGATGTGCTGCTCGCCTGGGAAAATGAGGCGTTGCTGGCGGCGCGGGAAATGGGCGCGGACAAAGTCGAGATCGTCGTGCCCTCCATCAGTATTCTGGCCGAGCCGCCGGTCAGCATCGTCGACAAGGTGGTCGACAGGCGCGGCACCCGCGCCGTGGCCGAAGGCTATTTGAAATATTTGTATTCCCCGCAAGGACAGGAAATCGCGGCCAGGCACTTTTACCGGCCGCGCGACCTCAAAGTTGCGGCAAAATACGCCAGCGTCTTCCCCAAGATCCTGCTGGTGACGGTGAACGACGTATTCGGCGGCTGGACGCAGGCGCAGGCCACGCATTTCGCGGACGGCGGCACCTTCGACCAGATCTATGGCAAGTGATGCGGCCGCTCACGCACGCGGCGGAGCGCGCATGATGTAGAGGATGAGCATGGCAGCGAGCGCCGCGGCGATGAACCAATCTTTTCGAAGGCCGCGGCGAGTGTTGCCGGGCTTCGGGCTCACGCTCGGGTACACCTTGGTGTATCTGTCGCTGATCGTGCTCGTGCCGCTTTCGGCCGCGTTCCTGCGCAGCGCTGGCATGGGCTGGGAGGGCTTCGCGGCCGCGGTCACCACACCGCGCGTGCTGGCTTCGCTACGCCTGAGTTTCGGCGCGGCCGCGCTGGCGGCACTCATCAACGCGGTGTTCGGCCTGCTGGTGGCCTGGGTGCTGGTGCGCTACCAGTTCCCCTTCAAGCGTTTCGTCGATGCGCTGGTCGATCTGCCGTTCGCGCTGCCGACGGCGGTCGCCGGCATCGCGCTCACAGCGCTGTACGCGCCCAACGGCTGGATCGGCCGGCTGATCGAGCCGCTGGGCCTCAAGGTGGCGTTTACCCCGCTCGGCGTGGTGGTGGCAATGACCTTCATCGGCCTGCCCTTCGTGGTGCGTACGCTGCAGCCGGTGCTGGAGGAATTGGACCGCGAAGTGGAGCAGGCGGCCGCCACGCTCGGCGCCTCAGGCTGGCAGACCTTCGTACGCGTGATCGCCCCGACGCTGTGGCCGCCGCTCCTCACCGGGTTCGCGCTGGCCTTCGCGCGCGGCGTGGGCGAATACGGCTCGGTGATTTTCATCGCCGGCAACATGCCGCTGGTATCGGAAATCACCCCGCTCCTGATCATCACCAAGCTGGAGCAGTACGACTATCCCGGCGCGACCGCGCTGGCGGTGGTCATGCTGGTCATGTCGTTCACGCTGATGCTGGGCATCAATGCCTTGCAGACCTGGGCACATGCACGCCACGGGAAGAAATGATCGCAGCGCCCGCAACATGAACGCCGCACGAGTATTGGGGGCGACGTATGCAGCGGACCGGACCGAACCGTTGCACCTGCGCCGGCGTCCGCGGGCGGGCCTGAATGTCATGCGCCTGCTGCTTATCCTGGTGGCGCTGGGATTTTTGGTGCTGTTCATCGGCATGCCGCTGGTGGTGGTATTCAGCCAGGCGCTTTCCAAGGGTTGGCATACCTACGTGGCGGCAATCGCCGATCCGAACGCGCTGGCCGCCATCCGGCTCACCGTGCTGGTGGCCGCCATTGCCGTGCCGTCGAATCTGGTGTTTGGCGTCGCGGCTTCCTGGGCCATCGCCAAGTTCGAATTCCGCGGCAAGAGCGCTTTGATCACGCTCATCGACCTGCCGTTCGCAGTCTCGCCGGTGATTTCGGGTCTGATCTACGTGCTGCTGTTCGGCGCCAGCGGCTGGTTCGGTCCGTGGCTCATGGAGCACGACATCCGGATCATGTTCGCTGTGCCGGGCATTGTGCTGGCCACCACTTTCGTGACCTTTCCGTTCGTTGCGCGCGAGCTCATTCCGGTGATGCAGGCGCAGGGCAAGGACGACGAGGAAACCGCGCTGTCGCTCGGCGCCTCGGGCTGGCAGACCTTCTGGTTCGTGACGCTGCCGAACATTCGCTGGGGCCTGCTGTATGGCGTACTACTGTGCAATGCGCGTGCCATGGGGGAATTCGGTGCGGTATCGGTGGTATCGGGGCACATCCGCGGCCTCACCAACACCATGCCCCTGCATGTGGAAATTCTCTATAACGAATACAACTACGCGGCGGCCTTTGCCGTCGCCTCGCTCCTGGCGCTGCTGGCGTTGATGACGCTGGCCGGCAAGAGCTTGCTGGAATGGCGCCGGCCTGAGCTTAAGTATGGTGCGCTCAGCGCGGATCGGCAGACGAAGAGGGGAATGACATGAGCATCAGCCTGCGCGGCGTGAGCAAGCAGTTCGGACTGTTCGCGGCGCTCGATGACATCGACCTGGACGTGCCCGGCGGCGCGCTGCTGGCGCTGCTCGGCCCTTCCGGCTGCGGCAAAACCACGCTGCTGCGCATTATCGCGGGTCTTGAAACCCCCGAACGCGGCCAGGTGTATTTCGGCGGGCAGGACGCCACGCTGTGGCCGGTGCGCGAGCGCAAGGTGGGGTTCGTGTTCCAGCATTACGCGCTGTTCCGTCACATGACCGTGGAGGAAAACGTGGCCTTCGGTCTGAGAGTGAAGCCGTGGCGCGAGCGTCCCTCGCGGACCGAAATCCGCAACAAGGTACGCAGCTTGCTGGAATTGGTGCAGCTCGACTGGGCTGGCCCGCGCTTTCCTGCTCAGCTCTCTGGCGGCCAACGCCAACGCATCGCGCTGGCGCGCGCGCTGGCGGTGGACCCGCAGGTGCTGCTGCTGGACGAGCCGTTCGGCGCACTCGACACTCGGGTGCGGCACGAGCTGCGCCGCTGGCTGCGCCGCCTCCATGACGAGTTGCATTTCACCAGCGTGTTCGTCACTCACGATCAACAGGAGGCGCTGGACGTGGCCGACACCATCGTGGTGCTGAACCGCGGCCGCATCGAGCAGGTCGGTGCGCCGGGTGAGGTGTTCGATGCGCCGGTTTCGGGGTTCGTGCATCGGTTCCTGGGCGAAGTGAATGAGCTGCCGGTGCGGTTCGAACAGGGCCGCGCCAGGGTTGGTCCGCTGGATCTCGCCGCCAGTGAGGGCATCGCCCCGGGGAGCGTGGCGCTGGTGCGCCCGCATGAACTGGAAGTGCTGAGCGAGGGCGCCGGCTGGCCGGCGGTGGTGTCCGCGGTTCGCGAGATCGGTGCTATCGCGCGCCTGGAACTGGCGGTGGAAGGCCGCGCTCAGGGCGATGCGCCACTGGAAGCCGAGATCAGCCGCGAGCGGCTGGCCAACGAACACTTCAAGGTGGGTCAGAACGTGCAGCTGCGCCTGCGGCGCTGGCGTATTTATCCGGCGGCGGCTTGAGGTCTGCATGAGTCAATTATCCTCGGCGCATGTCAAAACGGCTTCAAGTCATCCTGCAAGACCCGGAGTACCGTGAAATACAGCGTGCCGCCAAGGCCCGGCACCTCACCGTGGCTGCCTGGGTGCGCCAGACGCTTATCCATCCTGCATATGGTTAAGTCAGGGTGGCGCGGCGCGCCCGAAGCCCAGCGATGCAGGCGGCGGCTCGCCTCGCAGGCCCCCCCGGGGATAGTGCCGGGCGACCTCTGCGGCGCGGCAATCCGTGAGCGGGTCGGCATCGGTCCGCGCGGCCGATTGGGCATGATCCGTAAACCTACAAGAACGAGGACCCTGCGCTTGACCAAGGATTTGCCGGAAATCGCGGTTGCCCCCGATACCTACGAGGTGTCGCCCTCACCGGTCATTCTGGTCGCACAGCTGAGCGGAGCGCTGGGCCTGTGCCTGCACGATGAGGGTCGCGGCGTGGGCGGGCTGTTACACCTGCGGTATACCTCTGGTGACGGCCGTCCGGCGGATGTCACCGACACCACATTAAGTTCAGTCCTGCTAGTGCTGGACAAATTCCGCAGGTCCGTGTTGGGCAACCACTTCCGGCCGGACGAGGTACAGGCCCGGGTCATCGCACACTCGCTGCCGCCTGCAGTGGAAGCCGAGCCCTCGGCCACCATCGTCGATCTGGTGCAGGCGGATTTCGTCGACAGTAAGATTCAATGCGGCGCACAGATCATTCGCCGCGAGGGCGGCGTACGTTTGTGCTTCGAGCCGTTTCATGGAAGGGTGTGGGTCAGCGGTCCCGAGGATCGCCGCGGCCTCGCGGCGCAACGCCACGCGGCCTCGCGCCGCTGATTCGCTTGCCAAGTTCCGTCTGACGTTACGCGCCGTATCGCCGCGGCTTCGCGTACCATCACGCGATGTCAAATTCCGACTGCGCAAATTCATGCTTCTCTCGCCAACCATCGCCGCGAGCGGTCGTGCGCCAAGCGCGGTGGTTCCCGAGCCTGTGGCAGCTGGCGACCTTGCTGCCGTGGATCGCGACTCCACTGTTACCGGCTCTCGCCGCACACGCCGAGCCACCGCGCACGCTCACCCTGGCGACTTGGAACCTGGAATGGCTGATGACGCCGCAGACCCACGCCATGCTGCGCCCTTTCTGTACCCGCGACGGCGAGGGCGGTGGGCGGGCGCGCAGCATTCCCTGCGACGTGGCGCGGGATTTGGCGCGTGGGCCGCAGGACTACGAGCGCTTGGCAGCCTACGCCCAGCGCCTGGATGCCGACGTCATCGCTATCCAGGAAGTCGATGGCCCGGCGGCGGCCAAGCTGGTGTTTCCCGATCACGATTTCTGTTTCACCGCGCGCCGTGCCGTGCAGAACAACGGTTTCGCCATCCGGCGCAGCCGCGGCATCCGCTATCGATGTGATATCGACGTGCACACGCTGGCCGTGGGACATGAGCATCTGCGCGCCGGTGTGCAGATGACGCTGTTCCCGGACAGCGCCCAGGAGCTGCACTTGCTGGGTGTGCACCTGAAATCCGGCTGCGCTGCCGAGCGGCTGGACTCCGGCGGTGAAGCCTGCGAACTGCTGGCGAAGCAAGTGTTGCCGCTCAAGGCATGGATCGACGCACAGGCGCGAGCCGGGCACCGCTTCATGCTGCTGGGAGATTTCAACCGCCGTCTGGCGCGCGAGCGCGGCGCGGCGCGCGATGCCGCCGGCCGGCTCGTGAGCATGTGGCCGGAGCTGGCCGCGCCGGATCTGCCGGGCGCGGAACTCGTGAGCCTTACCGCGGACCAACCCTATCTCAAGTGTCATGTCACCGAGCGCCACGGCGCGTACATCGACCACATCGTCGCTGGCGAGAAAGCTGCGCAGCGCTGGTTGCCGGCGACGCTGCGGCGGGTGAGCTACGTGCAGAGCGATGCGGCACGCCTGAAACTGTCGGATCATTGTCCCTTGTCCGTACAGTACCGGCTGCTGCCATAGGAGCCGCAAGTGTCCTGTAAAAAGAAAAGGCCGGGCTCAGTGCCCGGCCTTTTCGGTTCCCCATGCCTTACGCTCGGTTTAATGAGCGTTGCTTATACGCGTCGGTCTGCCTTACTTCCCTTGAACCGTTGCGCCTTCAACGATGCACTCGTGTTGCGTGCGCGTGGGGGAAGCTACCCTGTTATTAAAGCCCCGTCAATGGCTTGTTGTTTTTATGTCACAACTGCGTATGCTGGTTTTCAAGACAGTAGCGCAGCGAGGTTGCGATGAACCAGAAGGCTGATGTTCGTTTACGGCGCGCATATTTCGATACGCGCTTCGGCCAATTGCACGTGCGTACGGCCTTTCCCGGTACGGGCGGATTCGATGAACACACTACCTTGTTCTGCGTGCATGCGGCGGGCGCCACCAGTCGGGCATTCGGCGCGTTTCTCGGTCTGATGGCGCAAAACCGCTCGGTGTACGCGCCTGACCGGCCCGGCTACGGCGAATCCGACGGCGGCGGGGCCGCGCTCGACGCTCAGCACCATGCCCAGGCCCTGACCGACCTCGCCCGGGATCTGCGCCTGCGGCATATCGACGTGCTGGGGGTGGAAGATGGCGCCGCCGTGGCAGCGGCGCTGGCCGCCGACCAGCCGGAGCTGGTGCGGCGCGTGGTGATATTGGCGGCAGATCCGCGCGCAGCAGCCGGCGCTCTGCGCCAGCCCCTATGCACTCTGCGCCTGGGCGCGGCCGGCACGGAGTTCGCGGCCGACGTGTTCGAATCGGCGCCCCAAACGCTGGCCAAGGCCGTGAGCAGCTTCCTCGACCGGCCATGAGACTGAACAAGTTCATCGGTGAAAGCGGCGCCTGCTCGCGCCGCGAAGCGGACAAGTGGATCGAGCAGGGACGCGTCAAGGTCAACGGCCAGCTGGCCGTGCTGGGCACGCAGGTTGAAGCAGGTGATGAGGTGCTGATCGACGGCCGGCCGGTGGAGCCGAAGCGCCGGCCGGTGTATCTCGCGCTCAACAAGCCGGTGGGCATCACCTGCACCTGCGATCCGCGCATCGCCGGCAACATCGTGGATTTTGTGGGCTATCCCGAACGCATCTTTCCCATCGGCCGGCTGGACAAGGATTCCGAAGGGTTGATCCTGCTCACCAACGACGGCGATATCGTCAACGGCATCCTGCGCGCTCAGTACGGCCACGAGAAGGAATACATCGTCGACCTCGACCGGCCCATCACCGACTTGAACATCAACCTGCTGGCCAGCGGCGTAAGGATCCTCGGTGTGATGACGCGTCCCTGCAAGGTGTGGCGCGTCGGTCCAAGCACCATCCGCATGGTGCTGACGCAGGGTCTGAACCGACAGATACG
Organism: Pseudomonadota bacterium; assembly: GCA_018240265.1. Taxonomy (GTDB): domain Bacteria; phylum Pseudomonadota; class Gammaproteobacteria; order Steroidobacterales; family Steroidobacteraceae; genus TMP-86. The sequence continues at coordinate 11,461 of JAFEGC010000036.1, forward strand.
GCGCATGTGCTCGGCGCTGGGCTACCAGGTGCGACGCCTGCAGCGCGTGCGCATCATGAACGTGCATCTGGGCAGGATGGGAGCGGGCAAGTGGCGCCTGCTTACGGATGCCGAGGTGAAAGGCCTAACCCGCCCAGCTCTGGCGAAGCTCGCCGGGATCGACGCCGTCCGACCAGGTTCGCGCGCTGTCTGAGCGCCACTGCGGGCGGGCGCAGTGCTCGGCCAATGTGCGGAAAAAGTCCGGACCCTTGCCGGTCCAGTAGCGCTCGCGGTACAGCGTGGCACCGGCGCCATCCTCGACGCGGAACTCGCGGCGCAGACCCGCGCTGATCAGCTTCGGTTCGGTCAGCACCCGCGGTTCGTTCAAGCGTAAATAGATGAGCCGTTCGCCGATTTGCAGGTGCAGTTCGCCGCCCTGCGCGTACACGCACACCGATGGCTGCGCGGGGCGGATGAGCGCCACGCCATGCGCGCGCGCGGTCGCTTCCTCGTGCGAGGTGCCGGCGTGCGCGTCGATGTTCCAGCGCACGGCCATGCGTCGGCGGCGGAAATCCAGGACGGTGATGATGCGGGGAGGTGCGTCGGCCATCAGCGGTCGGGAAGTTTCGCGAAGGTGTTGCGTACCAGATCGGCGCTGAGCAATTGCGGCAGGACCCGTGGCTCCAGATGAACGGGATCGGCATTGTAGACCACGTACAGGGGTACGCCCGCGCGCCCGAACCGCGCCAGCGCCTGTGTGATGGCCGGCTCGCGATTGGTCCAGTCGCCTTTCATCAGCACCACACCCTTGCGTCGGAACACCTCCTCGACCGCGGGGTCGGCGAAGGCATTTCGCTCGTTCACCAAACAAGTCAGACACCAGGCGGCGGTGAAGTTCACCAGCACGGGCTTACCCTCGGCCACCAGGGATTGCAGCGCGGCGTCCTGATAAGGCCGCCAGCCATCGGCTGCGGCCGCCTCGCCGCCGGTCCGGCCGCGCGCCGCTGCGCCGGCCGGCGCCAGCAGGCTCGGCAGGAACAGTGCCAAGCCCAGCGCCGCCAGCGCCACCAGCAATGTCAGGGCCTTGGAGCGGCCGAGGCAGGCGTGCGATTTCTGTAACGACCAGGCGGCGAACGCGATCAGCACCAGCCCGGTCAGCGCCGCGCCGAGCCCCACGGATGAGACCTGTTGCGCCAGCACCCAGACCAGCCAGGCGCAGGAGGCGTACATGGGGAAGGCGAACACCTGCTTCAGCGTATCCATCCACGCGCCCGGCTTGGGCAGCACGCGGCGCAGCACCGGCGCGAACGACAGCAGCAGATAGGGAAGCGACAGACCCAGACCCAGCGCCGTGAAAATGGCCAGGGCCATGGTCGCGGATTGCGTCAGCGCCGCGCCCACCGCGGCCGCCATGTACGGCGCGGTGCAGGGGGTGGCTACCAGCGTGGTCAACACGCCAGTGAAGAACGAGGCGGACAAACCCTCGCCGCGCGTGAGCTTATCGCCGACGCCGGCCAGCGAGCCGCCGAACTCGAATACGCCGGACAGGTTCAGGCCCACGGCCAGCAGTAGATAGGCCATCAGCGTCACGAACACCGGGGACTGCAATTGAAAGCCCCAGCCGACTTGCTGTCCGCCGGCGCGCAGCGCCAGCAGCGCTGCCGCCAGTGTGAGCATCGAGGCGATGACGCCGGCCGCGAAGGCCAGGCCTTTGAGCCGCACCGCGCCGGGGCTTTTCCTGGACTGCTCCACCAGACCGATGGCCTTGATCGATAACACCGGAAATACGCAGGGCATGAGATTCAGGATCAGCCCGCCGAGTATGGCCAGCAGCAGCAGCGCCAGCGGCGAGTGCTTGGCGGCGGATGGGACCGCGCCGCCGGAGATGGCTGCGCCGGGCGCTGCGTTCGCGAAGCGCGGTGCGGTGGCCGCCGCTGCGCTGCTCGCCAGGAGCGGTGCGGCGATGTTCATGGCCAGATTCTGTGCCGTCACACCGCTTCCCTGCTCCAGCACCAGCACGCCTTCCACCGGTCCTTGCCGCGGTGGCGCGTAACCCAGTTTCATGGCGAGCCGCGCGCCCCCCGCGTCGCGGCTCAGACGCTGCGGCGCGCCGTACTCGATGCTGCCCTCGGCAAAGGGAAAGAAGCTCACCGAACTGGCACTGGCCAGGGCATGGCCCCAATCCGGGTTGAGCGTCAACACCAGCTCCTGCGCGCTGGTCGCGGCGCTGACCGTGCCCGCGGCCGGTCGCGGCAGTTCGGCGCGCGCCGCGGCGAACAGCGGCGCCGCACCCACATCGAGGGCGCCATTGCCGACCGGCAAAGAGAGGTTAAGGTCGGCGTTCTCCGGCACGCAGATGTCCGAGCACACCAGCCAGCTCGCCGCTACGGCAAGTTGGATGGGCGCGCCGGGCGTCGCCACGCCGGGCG
>JAFEGC010000370.1 GCA_018240265.1 Pseudomonadota bacterium
CCACCGCGCCGGCTGCCGCCGCAGCCGGCGATCTGTCCCTGCGCTGTGCGGCGGCGGCCGTGCTGACTGCGGGCGATGTGCTGACCCGCGTACGCGCCAACGGCAGCGGTCGTGGTGTGGGCCTTCGCGGCGGATCATTCCTCATCCAAGGCCCGGCGGACGATGCCCGCATCGAGCTGTCCGGCGTTCGCTGGACCGAGGATCTGCCGATATCGGGTCAGATCCGATGGCGCGGCGCGCGGGCTGCGGTGAGCACACGCCTGCAATGGAGCGGGCCCGGCCCTTGCGGAAACGGCGAGTTGCAGGCCGATTGGCCTCAGGACGCCTCGCAGGCAGTAGCCACCGTGCGCGGCACTATCGACGGCGCCGCGATCGATGCGCAGTTGCCCGCGCCTTGAGGAGCGTGTCAGGCTAGCGGGGGGCGCCGAGCCTCGCGAGCGGCGGACAACCGCCGGTTGCATTCGACAAACTCCGTGAAGAACCACAGGAAATCGCCCGCATGTTGAGTCTCGTGATGAGCGGCGCCATGCTCGCCGCAGGCTTTACGCATCCCACGCCCGCGCCGCCCGCCGATCTACCGGCGGCGCTCTATCGCGAGCGCCGCGAACGCGTGCTGAAAGCCCTGGAGGGCTGCGTGGCCGTGCTCGCCTCGCAGGGCGAGGTCAACGGCATCACCGAGGACTACCGCCAGGATGGGGATTTCTTCTGGCTCACCGGCATCAACGAACCCGGCGCGTGGCTCCTGCTCTCACCCAAGTCGCCGTTCAACAAGGTAACGCTGTACTTGAAACCGCGCGATCCGGAGGCCGAACGCTGGACGGGGCCGCGTGAGGCCATTTCGCCCGAGCTGATCGAAAGATTCGCGGTCGACAAGGTGCGCCGCGGTTCGCCCGAGGGCGCGCTGGCCGGCATCGGCGCGCACCAGGACTGCGTGACCGTCATCGCGCCCGCCACCCTGGGCAAGGAGGAGCGCAACGATGCCGAACTGGCGCTGCGCTTCGCCTCGCGCTTCGGGTTGCGCGTGGTGTTCAAGCGCGGCGTACTCGCCGACCTGCGCGCCGCGCACTCGCCGGAGGAACTGGCGCGCATGGAGCGCGCCATCGCGATCACGCGCGCCGGGCACGAGGCCGTGGCCAAGGCGGTGGTGCCGGGCGTATCTGAGCGTGACGTGCAGACCCAGCTCGAATACGCCTTCTATGCGGCCGGCGCGACCGGCCTGTCCTACCCCTCCATCGTGGGCTCGGGTCCCAACGGCGCGGTACTGCATTGGGACAAGAATTCGCGCCTGCTCAAGGACGGCGACCTGGTGGTGGTGGACGCGGCGGCCGAGTACGGGCGCTACGCCGCCGACATCACCCGCACTTATCCCGTGTCGGGACGCTTCACGCCCGAACAGGCACAGGTGTATCGCGCGGTGTACCAGGCGCAGGAGGACATCTTCGCCGCCATCAAGCCCGGCGTTTCCATGGCCCAGCTCCAACACGTGGCCGAGGAATCGCTGCGCCGCGCCGGCTTTCTCGCCGACTTCATCCACGGCTTCGGGCATTTCGTCGGGCTCGACGTGCACGATGCGGGGGATTATGAAAAGCCCTTGCCGGTGGGCGCGGTCATCACCGTGGAACCCGGCGTGTACCTGCCCGCCAAAGGGTTCGGCGTGCGCATCGAGGACGAGGTGCTCATCACCCCGGGCGGTTATCGGCTGCTGAGCCCGGAGTTCCCGCGCAAATTGGAGGACGTGGAGGCCTGGGTCCAGCACAGCCGGCATTGAGCCAGCGGCGCTCTTGATCCGCCGCGGCATGCGCCTATACTCGGGCGCATGCGTGCGGCCTGCCATGTGACCGACGGTTTACTGACCTTTTGGCGACGGTGGGGCCAACGGCATGCGACGGTGGTTGCAGCGCTGCTGCTTGCGCTTGCCACGCAGGACATCGCAGGACTGCTGCATACGCATGCCACTGGCTTGCCAGGCGCCACAGCGGGCTCGATCACGCCTGCGGAACGCGATCGCACACAGCATACCGCTGGCGGCAATCATAGTTGCTCGCTGTGTCAGGTCCTGGCTCAGGGCTCCGCGCCCCCGCCGCGCATCGTACTGCTGCGGCACCTCGTGTTCACGCCCACCGATCGCGCAACCCTCGAAGGAAATGCTCCTCTCCCCGCTTCCCTGCGCTCCCACAACTGGCAGGGACGCGCTCCGCCGCTGATCTAAATCTCTCTCCATCAGTACGACTCGCCGCCGCAGGTCCTGCGACCCGGTGGTGATCCCATATGCGCGAACCGCCTGCCTGCGCGTCGCGCGGATTTAGGTTTTGCGGAGATTTTCATGAAATTTCATTCTTCCCTGGCGCTGGCCGCCGCGGCCGCCTGTGCCGCCGGCGTGGCGGCAGCCGATCCCGCCGCCGACGCGGCGAGCGCGCTCAAACCCATCATCGTGACCGCTTCACCCCTGTCACAAGATCCCAGTTCGCTGGCCAGCATCGTCGACAGCGTGGATCGCAACCAGATCCTGCGCAGCGGCGGCGCCACGCTCGCCGATGCGCTGGCGGACGTGCCCGGCGTTTCCGGCACCACCTTCGCAGCGGGCGCCAGCCGTCCCGTGATCCGCGGCTTCGATGCCAATCGCGTGCGCACGCTGGAAGATGGCATCGGCAGTTTCGACGTCTCCGACGTGGGGCCCGACCATGGCGTGCCGCTCGACCCGCTGTCCGCGGATCGCATCGAGGTGGTGCGCGGCGCGGCCACCTTGCGCTATGGCAGCCAGGCCATCGGCGGAGTGGTCAATGCCATCAACAACCGCGTGCCCATGCAGCGCTCCGATGATGCCTTGAG
>JAFEGC010000371.1 GCA_018240265.1 Pseudomonadota bacterium
GGCGAAACCCTGCCGCATTCGACCTCGGATCAATGGTTCGAGGCCAGCAGCCTGCGTCTCATCGACGGCATCGGTGCCACCGAAATGACGCATATATTCATTGCGTCGAAAGGCCCGGAAATCCGCCCAGGCTCCACCGGCCGTCCGCTGCCGGGCTACGAAGCAGTGGTGCTCGACGAGGCCGGCCGGATATTACCGCCGGGCAACTCGGGACGGTTGGCGGTACGGGGTCCCACCGGCTGCCGCTATCTCGACGATCCGCGCCAGGAGTCGTATGTCATAAACGGCTGGAACGTAACGGGCGATCGTTACCGGCTCGATCAGGACGGTTACTTCTGGTTCGAGGGACGCGCCGACGACATGATCATCTCCGGCGGTTACAACATCTCCGGTCCCGAGGTCGAGGCGGCGCTGTTGCAACACCCCCTGGTCGGAGAATGCGCGGTGGTGGGTGCGCCGGACCCCGCTCGCGGCTGCATCGTCAAGGCGTACGTGGTACTGGCTGCAGGAGGGCAGCCGGGAAAGCGCATGGTCGAGGAGCTGCAGCGGTTCGTGAAAGACCGCATTGCGCCGTTCAAGTATCCGCGTGCCATCGAGTTTCTCGATCAGCTTCCCAAGACCCGAACGGGCAAGATCCAGCGATCGGCGCTGCGGGAAAGCATGGCGGTACTCGACGAGAAATCGTCCGTCACCGGCTGACGGATTGCCGGGCGTTCAGCGTTCGAACACCAGCAGCGTCGAAGTCGCCGACGCATACAGCCGGCCGGCGGCATCCGTGATCTTCGCCTCGGAAAACGCCGCGCGCCGGCCCATCGACAGGACGTTGCCTTCGGCCCGCAGCAGGCCGGAATCCTTGGTGATGGCCTTGTGATACGAGACCTTCAGTTCCAGCGTCGTATAGGCCTGCGTAGCGCTGAGCCGCGAATGCACTGCACAGCCGCAGGCGGAGTCGAGGAGTGTTGCGGCGTAGCCGCCGTGTACTGTGCCGATAGGATTGTAGGCATGCGCGTCGGGCATGCCGGCAAATACCGCCTTGCCCAAATCCACCTCGATCAAATCGAGGTCCAGCGATTGCAGGATGCCATGCTTGCGCCCCGAGGCGATGAGCTGGCGCAGTTGCCCAAGACCGTCGAGGCCCGGAGCGATTTCATCTACGAGGCTCATGCTCGCATCTTACCCGACGGCCGGTATCGCCGTTCAACTCGACGGTCTCGATGGCGCGGCTACCTGAACTTGTAGGCCACCCATCCCACGACGGTCCGCTGCGCCCGCTGCTGGACGACAGGGCTGGCGGCCGCGTCTCCCTGAAGGCGTGCCAGGTAGGCGAGCACGCCAACCCGGTAGTGGGACAGGAACTGCCACTCGACCAATCCATTCAAGTGGGTATCGAGGATGCCCGCATGGGTGGAGAAGAAGGAATGCATGTAGCGCGTGTCGGCCCAAGTCGCTCCGGGACCGACATTGATGGAAAAGCCGGCGCCCAGGGGTGCGGTGAACCACAGGTTGCCTTGCGCCAAGGTGCCCTGCCCATGGCCGAGAATATCCGTCGCCACGTTCCCATCGGCGGTCACGAACAAGATGGTCTTGCTGGCGAATAGCTTGAGTCGTGTGGTGTCCCTGATACTCCGCAGATTGTGTGCCTTCGCATCGCGATGCCCGATGCGCTCGGTTGGGTCAAATTCCAGTGCCGCCCCGGCTTGCGCGCTGTCCGTCTTGAATGCATAAACGCCGAAAATATCCGACACGCTGGTGTAGTAGCGATTGTCGTACTCGGCATCGACGAACGGAAAAGGTCGCGTGCGCGAACCCTGTGAGCCCGGGTAGCGCGGCATCGTATAGAACGCCGGACCCACCGATATGTGATAACTCGTGGTATCCGACTCATCGGCACGGCCATTCGACGCCAAGCCGCTGATGGCTATTGTCGCGGTCAATAACAGGCGCATGCCGCGCCGCGCACGCCTGACTTGCGCTTCGGTTCCGGGAAGCGCAGCCTCTATTTGAAATCCCACTTCATCTGGTCCGCGATGGGAATGCCGCGCGCGGTCTCCACGCAGCGGGACAGGTAGCTGGTCAACGGAGGGGATGGATCCAGGCCGACACTGCGCAGGCGATCGTTGTTGAAGACATAGTTGAGCTCGGCGAATCCTCCATAGAGCTGCATGGCCCGCAGCAGCAGCCGCCGGTTGGCATCCGGCGCAATGCGCTTCATCTTGGGCAGCATGTGGATGAGCTCGTCCTTGTCGATCTTGCGGTAGGCAGAAGATATCGGAGGGACATGCCTTGCCTGGGCCATCGCCTGATCGATCTCATCGATGGTGACGCTCGACTCCCGGCCGGCGGAGACGTGATAGACATCGTGCTCCAGGCGTTCAGCGGTGGCCAGCCGCAGCAATGCGTTGGCGCACCAGTCCGCCGGCACCACGTCGATGAAATCCTCGCGATCACAGGTGAAGGCCCCGAGCATATGGCCGACCAGGAATACCCAGAAGATGCTCTGGGAGGGCGCTACACCCAGTTCGGTATGTCCTACCACGATGGAAGGACGTGCCACCACCAATGGCAGGTCGGGCAGTTCCAAGCGCAAGCGGCGCTCCGCTTCCGCCTTGGATGCGGTGTAGGGCACCAGGTGATCGTGCTCCGCCCCAAGGTCCTGCGATTCTTCGACAATGGAACCTCGGCGCAGCGAAGGTCCTACGGCCATGGCGGTGCCGATAAACAAGAAGCGTTCCAGGCAGGCTGGATTCAGCGCGTGCGCGAGCGCCAGGGTGCCGTCAACGTTGATCGAGGCGATGGCTGGGTTATTCGAAAAAGT
>JAFEGC010000372.1 GCA_018240265.1 Pseudomonadota bacterium
CTGGATGGTGGTCACGCCCGTCATGCTGGTGATCGTCGCGCTGGTGCTGCGCGAAATCAGCCGCCGTCTGCTGCGCCTGCCGGGCAATGCGCGCAGCGTGGTGTTTGCTGGCTGCAACGATGTGAGCCTGTCGTTGAGCCAGCGCATCGCGGCCAATTCGGAGCTGTGCATGACGGTGCTCGGTTTCTTCGATGACCGCAGCGCCGAGCGGCTCGATGTCGCCGTCGATGAGGTCAAGCTCCTGGGCAAGCTGCCCGAGCTGGCCGAGTTCGTGAAACTGCAGCAGGTGGAAGTGATTTTCATCGCGCTGCCCATCCGGCACGTGCGCCGGGTCATGGACCTGATCGACGAGCTGCGCGATACCACTGTCTCGATCTACTACGTACCGGACATCCTGGTGTTCGACCTGATCCAGGCGCGTACCGGCGAGATCATGGGCATTCCGGTGGTGTCGATGTGCGAAACGCCGTTCCACGGCGTGTCGGGTTTCATGAAACGGGCCATGGACGTGATTTTCTCGCTGCTGTTCCTGGTGCCGGCAGCGCCCTTTCTGCTGCTGATTGCCCTCGCGGTCAAGCTGACCTCGCCGGGTCCGGCGATTTTCCGGCAGCGGCGCTACGGCCTGGACGGGCGGGAAATCACCGTCTACAAGTTCCGTACCATGAGCGTGGTCGAGGACGGCAATGACGTCGTGCAGGCTTCCAAGGCGGATCCGCGCATCACGTCCATCGGCCGGTTCCTGCGCCGCTACTCGCTCGATGAGCTGCCGCAGCTGATCAACGTGCTGCAGGGGCGCATGAGTCTGGTGGGGCCGCGGCCGCACGCGGTGGCCCACAACGAGCAGTACCGCAAGCTCATCAAGGGCTACATGATGCGCCACAAGGTGCTCCCCGGGATCACCGGCCTTGCCCAGGTGAACGGCTGCCGCGGCGAGACCACGAAGCTCGAGGACATGGAGGCGCGGGTGAACTACGACCTCGAATACCTGCGCCACTGGTCGCCCATGCTGGACATGAAAATACTGCTGCTGACGGCGCTGCAGCTGTTTGGGCACGAGCGGGCGTATTGAGGATGAGCGCGTTGCTGCCAGTCTGGGTCATGCAGCCTGCTCGTGCGTTTTCAAGCCTGTTCCGGCCGACTCCCGCCGATCCGTCGCCGCGAAGACCCTGGGAGGTGCCGGCGCTGCTCGGGCTGATCGCGTGTGCCGCGATCCTTCGATTTTGGGGGTTGGGTTCCTGGGGCCTCGAAAACGACGAGGAGACCATGGCCATGCCGGTGATGCACATCATTCGGCAGGGCACCCCGGAATTGCCGAGCGGCATGTTCTACGCCCGCGCCATCGCGCAGTTGTACCTGATGGCAGGATCAGTGCACCTGTTCGGGCCGACCGAGTGGTCCCTGCGGCTGCCATCGGTGCTCTGCGGGCTGGCGCTCATCCCGCTTGCCTTCGTGTACGGACGGCGCTTCCTGCGGCCGGCCTGGAACCTTGGGTTCTGTGCGGTGACGGCCTTCCTGCCGGCGTTCATCGCGGATTCGCAGGAAGCCCGCATGTATGTTTTCCTGCTGGCCTCGCTTGCGCTCTATTCGATTTGCCTGTTCCGCTGGGAACGCACCGATCGCTCCGCCTGGCTTGCGGGGGCGGTGCTGGTGATGCTGATGGCGCTCCAGTTCCATACGCTGGCAGTGTTCGGCGCGTTTCTGGTGTTCTTTCCCGGTTTGCTGCACGCCGATGAGCGCAAGCTCCTGCTCGGTGCGGTGGCTTTTGCGGCGATCGCCGGCGGCTACTGGCTGATCAGCGGCTGGGTGAGCAGTTTCTATCCGCCCGCTCCGTCCACTCACGGGGTATCGGTGGTGGCCGAGAGTCACCTGGGTTCGCTGGCGGTGCTCGGTTGGCCGCGGGCTCTGCTTGCGGTCGGAGCGCTGGCCGCGACCGCCCTGTCGGGCTGGTTTGCCTCACGCGTCTCGGGCGTCGCGGCGCGCTGGAGCGCCGGCGGCCTGATGTTCACCGCGCTGATGTGCGAGCTGGTCCTGTTCTACCATGCGGCGGTGTTGTTCATGGCCGTGGCAGTGCTGATCGCCTGCCGGCATGGGCGGCGGATAATGCCGATACTGGCGTGCATTCTGGCGGTGAGCGCGCTGCTCGCGCTCACGCAACTGGCGCTGCTGCACGCCTCGCATCAGTATCCGGGCCGCAAGGTGTTCGGCGCCATGATCGGCATGCCGAGCATCTGGCCGATGATTCGCATGGCGCCGTATTCGCTGTTCGCGGTGGGTACCGTCGCGGTTGGCGGACTGTGGGCCGCGTGGCGCATCGCGCGGGGAGGGCGGGTGGCCGATCACTGGCTGTTTTTCCTGCTCGGTGTCTGGCTGCCGGTCCTGCTGTTGGGACTGTTCGCGTGGAACGTCGAGCAACGTTACACCGAGTTCGTGCTGTTCCCGTTGTTCATCAGCGCGCTGTCGCTGTGGCAGGACCTTGCGCTTACCCGCCGCGCGCCGCTCGCCGCGGCGCTGGGGGTGTCGGCACTGATGATCAATCCGGTCGCAACGGCGCGCGTGGTCAACGCAGGCTATACGATTCACCCGGATCACAAGGGCGCGGCGGAATTCATCCGCAGCCTGCATCTAGGCCCGCGTGACATTCTGGTCGCCGAGGACGTCAATCAGCAAACCTATTACTTGGGCAAGGTGGATTACTGGCTGGTCAGCCAGGACTTCGCGACGCAGTTCGTCGAACTACGCGACGGCGCGCTGCGTGACATCTACACCTCCACGCCCTTGATCGGCACCGGTGCGGAACTCAGGAAACTGCTT
>JAFEGC010000373.1 GCA_018240265.1 Pseudomonadota bacterium
GAACAGCGTCTCGACGCAACGGACGCCGGTTCCGGCCAGGACCCGCATCGTTTCCAGCTTGTCGTTCAACACGCGCACCAGCGAGCGCGGGTTGTGATCCCGCCGAAAGCGCTGGATGAGCCGGGCCGGCAGGTAATCGATGAAGTCGGGCCGCGCCGAGCGCTCGTAGAGTCGATGCTTCAAATAGTGATAAGGGAAGCAACGGTATTTCGTCCACAGTGCGCGCATTTCTCGCCACTGTTGCGGTAGCGGCTTGCGCTCGTGCGAGCTGAAATAGGGACGTATCTCCGTCCGCAGAAATTCGAGATACTGGTCCAGCATCTGCGCCTCGCCCGGAATTGGTAAAGTGCTCGCCAGCGCGCATTGGATCACGTATTCGCGGAAGTACCTCGCATCAAATCGAAACCGGCGCGACATCGGGGTCGCGCCGGTCCGGAGCCAATCAGGTCTTCGACGCCTCGTAGATGCCCTGGATCGCCTGGTCTAACGCCGCGTCGAACTGCGCATCGGTCTGTTGCGCGGTGAGGCCTTCGGTGAGCGCGCGCGAGAAGCTTGCCACCATGCCGTGCTGGCGCGCCAGTTTCTTGTTCGCATCCTCGCGGCTGTACCCTCCCGACAGCGCGACCACTTTCAGCACGCGCGGATGCTTGACGAAATCGGCATACAAATCATCGTCGTTCGGCAGCGTGAGCTTGAGCATCACCAACTGCCCAGCGGGCAGCGCATCGAGACCCTTCTGGAGCGCGGCCTTGAGGAGTTTTTCAGCACCTGCCTTGTCGGGGCAGTGGATGTCCACCTCGGGTTCGACGATGGGCACCAGACCCGCCGCGATCACCTGCTTCGCGACAGCGAACTGCTGATCGGCCACCGCCTGAATGCCGGCAGCATTGGCCTGTTTGATGACCGAGCGCTCCTTGGTGCCGAAAATGCCCTTGGATTTCGCCTTGGCGAGCAGCGCATCGAGCTGCGGCATCGGTTTCATCACCTGCACGCCGTTGGCCTCGTTCTCCAGGCCCTTGTCGATCTTGAGGATGGGCACCACGCGCTTCACGCTCCACAGATAGTCGGCGGTGGGCTGGCCCTTGATGTCGCGGTCCATGGTCGCCTCGAACAGGATGGCCGCGAGGATGCGATCGCCGTTGAACGCAGGGCTTACGATGATACGCGTACGCATGGCGTGGATCAGATCCATCATCTGCGCATCGCCCGAGTAGGCGGTCTCGGCGATGCCGTAAAGCTTCAGCGCCTTCGGCGTGCTGCCGCCGCTCTGATCGAGTGCGGCAATGAAGCCGGGCTGGGTGCGAAACTTGGTCTTCTGCTGCTCGAATGTACTCATGTGCGGCCTCGGTGCGTTCCCTGAAAGATTGGCGAATCCGCTCATTTTAGCCGCTCGAGGCTCTGCCGGCATCATGCGCCGCGTCCGTTCAATGGGCAGGCCCCCTGCGCTTCGTAGTCCAATAAACTAGACTTTTGCAAAATAGTCTCATATATTGGACTAATGAACTTGAATTCGATTGGCCGGTTGATCGCCCAGCGGCGCCGGGCGAAGGGTCTGACGCTGAATCAGCTGGCTGCCAAAGCCGAGGTTGGCCGCTCAACGCTGGCGGCGCTGGAAACCGGCAAATTATCTGAGCTCGGTCTCGAGCGCGTGTCACGCCTGTGTGCTGCGCTCGATCTGGTGCTGGAAGCCCGACCGCTGCATCTGGATGCTCCGATTCTCCAACATAGACATTTGACCGACGTTGCGGGGCGGGAGCTGACGAAAGCGGCAATCGACGACATCATTACACGGGGCGACATCAAATCTTGGCGTGCACTGGTGTCGGCCATGCGCTTGGATAAGACTGGCGAAATCGAAAAGCGAGTGGTTGGTACAGCTCGTACGCTGGCCAAGCTTGATCCCAAAGCCAGGGCGTTCGCAAATCTCCTGCCGAGACTAACTGCGAGTCCGGGCCGGCGTAACGGTAAACAGTGAGCAAGCGCGGCGCCATCCCGTCTTGGGAGACTCTGCTCGCGCACGCCGCAATGCTGCAGACAAAAGTCCCTGGGGCCGTCTTGGTGGGCGGTACAGCCGCAGCGGTGCATGCCAAGCATCGGTATTCCCTGGATCACGATCACGTGATTCAAAATCTGGAGCAGGATTATGAAGCCGCCATGCGATCGCTTGAATCGATCGTTGGCTGGCGCACTGATCGCAAGGTCCGCGGCAAGCTTTTGCCTGGGAATGTCTCGGGCATCCCGGCGGGCTTACGCAATCAACGCCGCAAAGCTCCCCTGGATACGACAGTGGTGCATACGCACGAAGGAAAGGAGTTACGGGTTCCGACAGTCCCCGAGATGCTTCGCATCAAGGCATTCCTCATCATCGATCGCAATGCAACCCGCAATTTTCTGGACGTTGCGGCGCTATCCAAGCACCTTGGACTGCGCAAAAGTGCTGCCGCACTAGCATCCATGAACGACCTGTACGGCGAGTTTGCGGGAGAGGCCGGAGACGCGCTCACGACGCTCGTGGTCAGGCTGGCAAACCCGGAGCCGTACGACCTTACCGATGTGGATCTGCCGGAATACAAGGGAATTGTGGCTCCTTGGAACGATTGGCGCAGCGTGGCGGCTCAATGCGCCAGGCTTGCCGCGACGATCCTAAAGTAATGGCCGTGCTGGATGCGGTGATCGGGCCACGCGACGGCGGTATGCAGGTCTCGCACAGCTCCGGCAAGGGCGGCTCGTCCTCGGACGGCGAAGACGAGTCCGGACACATCCACGCCGGCCGCTTCCGCCCCGCAGGATGTTCTGC